>JBQCJO010000068.1:0-3611 GCA_051952735.1 Rhizomicrobium sp. | reverse complement strand
CGTGGGGGTGGGGTTCTCACTTTACTAATATTGGCTGTTTTTTTTTCCGGCTTCGGCGCGTTTGCTCGACAGCGCAAACTGGCCGGACGAACGCCTGCGCAAAGTCGAACGCTCCTATGCCCTGGAATATGTGCGCTCCTTCTTGCCGGTGACGCAGGAGTTGTTCGGCGTGCAGGAAGCGGAGCAACTCGTCGCCAGGACCGCGCGTCTGATCGGTTTGCAGTTCTATGAAGGGACCGCCGCCGCGCTCGGCATTGCCGGCGACAGCGCGGAAGACTTCGCGCGTTATCTGCATGCGCTTCTCTCCGCGCAGGGCGAAACCGCCGCGCGCGATGGCGCAATGGTCACACAATCCGGATGGAAATTGCTCTCTGGCGCGACGCTAACGGATGCGGCAGCGGCGTTCCGCGGCTGGAATGCGCTGTGGGAAGGCGCGCTCGCCGCGCACAATCGGACTTTGCGGCTGGATACGCGGGTCGACCGGAACGAAATGATCTGGCGCATCGCCTGAAGAGGCGGGGTGCGCGGCCCAAAACTTGCCGGTAGAGTGAGGGGCAATCTTCAGGGCCGCCGCCGTGTCCGATCCCAAACCGTCCGTCATGGATACGCGCCGCGATCAGATGTTTCCCGTCCTCGGCACGGGGGAGATCGACCGGCTGCGCCGCTTCGGGACCGCGCGCCGCTACAACAAGGACGAATATCTCACGCGCGCCGGGCAGCAGACACCGGGCCTGCGGCTTGTGCTGTCCGGATCGGTGCGCGTGTTCTCCCATGAACATCCGGACCAGACGATCGTCGCGCATGCACCCGGCAATTTCATGGGCGAGCTTGCGCAGCTTTCCGGGCGTCCATCGCTGGTGGACTCCATCGCTTTGGCCGATGTCGAAGTCGTCGAGATTCCGCCGCCGAACCTGCGCGAGTTGATGGTCGCCGAGGCGGAGATCGGCGAGAAGATCATGCGCGCGCTCATCCTGCGCCGTGTGGGTCTTCTCGAACAAAAGGTCGGCGGCCCGATCATCGTGGGCCGCGCCGACAATCGCGACGTGCTGCGGCTCGACAATTTCCTCACGCGCAACGGTCATCCGCATGAATCGCTCGATCCCGACACCGACAATTGCGCGAAGACGCTGATCGAGCGATTTCATGTCCTGCCGACCGAGCTGCCTATCGTGCTCTGCGCCAATGGCGAGTTGTTGCGCAATCCGAGCGAGAACCAGCTTGCGCGCTGTATCGGCATGACGCATGCGATCGATACGGAGAAGCTCTACGACGTGGCGATTGTGGGATCCGGGCCTGCCGGCCTCGCCGCCGCGGTGTATGCGACATCGGAAGGCTTGTCCGTGATCGTGCTGGATTGCCGCTCCTTCGGCGGGCAGGCAGGCGCATCGGCACGCATCGAAAACTATATGGGCTTTCCCACCGGCATCTCCGGCATGGCGCTCATGGCGCGCGCTTACAACCAGGCGCAAAAGTTCGGCGCCGAGATGGCGATCCCCGAAGAGGTTTTGCATCTGGAAGAAGAATCGTCCGGATCCAGCTATCGCCTGCATTTGCAGGGCGGACAGATGGTCCGGGCGCGCGCAGTGGTCATCGCCAGCGGCGCAGAGTACCGGCGGCTCAATGTTTCCAATCTCTCGGAGTTCGAAGGCGCACACGTCCACTATTGGGCGTCGCCGCTGGAAGCGAAGCTTTGTACCGGACAAGAGGTGGCGCTGGTCGGCGCCGGCAATTCCGCCGGTCAGGCTGCCGTCTATCTCGCGGGCCAGGCCAAGAAGGTCTGGATGCTGGTGCGCGGGCAGGGACTTGAAGCAACGATGTCGCGATATCTTTGCGACCGCATCGCCGCACAATCGAACATCGAGGTGATGACGCAAACGGAAGTGACGGCGCTCGAAGGAAAGGGCGGTGCGCTTGAATCCATCACCTGGCGAGATCGCAAAACGCAAAGAGAAGACTCCTGCGCGATCCGGCATCTATTCTTGCTCATTGGTGCGGCGCCCAACACGAACTGGCTTGCCGCGTCCGGCATTGTGCGTGACGACAAAGGGTTCATTCGCGCGGATGCGTTCGCAGGCGATGGCCGGTTTCCGATGCAGACAAACCGCGCCGGCGTATTCGCCATCGGAGACGTGCGCTCAGGCTCGGTGAAGCGCGTCGCCGCATCGGTGGGAGAGGGCGCGCAAGTCGTCGCGGCGATCCATGCCTATCTTGCGGCAACCGGAAACAAGCAGGAAGCCGTCAATCCATCACTGGGGAATGCCAGTGGCTGAACCTCTGCCGCTGCACAGCGCGGCATGGTGGGCGCAACGGGCCGAAATTGATATGATCGATGCCTTGGGTATCCGGAAAGCGGCGATGATCAGGTTTGTTGCAGGTTTGTTGTTGTTGACCTTGACGGCGCGCGGCAGCGCGTATGCCAACCCGCGCGTTTCGCTGGTCAATTTTTCCGGACCGCGAAACGGCGCCCTAACCCTTACCTTTTCCAATCCTGTCGAAGTTCTTGAAAAGACGTTCCCCGGTGTTCCTGCTGATATCGATGTATCTTTTGAATCTGCGCGCCACGCGGGAGAAAAGCAAAAAACCGTCATCCTCCCTTTGGCTGAGACGCAGGATACGAACGAATATTCCATCGTACTTCAGGTAAAGCCCTCTTCGTGCAGGCCGTGCCGTCCCGGATGGATCGAGTTTGTTCGTCAGCCGAGCGGCTGGCTCAAGAAAGCATTCGGATTTTCGAAACCGGGCGGGTATACGATCCTTGGCCGCAGATCGATAGAGGTTCGTGCGGGCGATCAGGCCATACCTCGCTCTATCAAATTTAAGGACAGTATTCGTATCAGCCCGGCGATGGCTTTCGCGCCGCCGCCGCCTCAAATTGCGCAATACCCCGAACTGGTGAGAGCGGGTCAGGTCATCCAATATCTTTGGTCCGTTCCGCTGAAGACCGGTCCCGGCAAGCAGGACCCGAACTACTCCCGCCTTGGTTTTGGGGACCAGATTGCCGAAGTGCGAACGGGCGTCGTATCGGTCGAGTGCCAAGGGACGCGCGATCTCTTTCTTCACGCACTATCGGGCGAAACCTCGCTCAAGACCCGGGCGGTCTATGCCAAGAACTACGTCACCGCATTTCCCGATCTACTGGGTTACACGCACGCAACCGCTGAGATTTGGGTAAAAAAGCTGCGCAAGTGGGTGACGGTGGACGCCTGGGAGGGAATGCTGTTCGTCGACGATACGGGGCAGCCGCTTTCCGCCGAAGACCTGCGCACGACCCCTGCTTCGAAGATTCATCCCGTCAAGTTGGTGGCGATCACGCCGCGTTTCATTGTAGCTCCACAAAGCGGGAAAGTTTCTCTGTCCATCCCGCCGTTTGAATTGCGGGACTTCATCAGCACTCCTAACGGCGCGGCGGCGGGATATCTGTTTCACTTCCCATCGCTGGCGTATAGCGAACTTCGGACGCGCTAGATCGAGACCCTGTCCGAGGTTGAAACGACTTCCGGAAGGGCGGGCCCGCCACCCGAGGTGTCATGTCAGCTTTCGATGCCGAGTTTGCGCGTCTTCGGGCCCAATCAATCCTGGGTGCTTATGGTGGGCGCGACAGGGATTGAACC
>JBQCJO010000067.1:0-5173 GCA_051952735.1 Rhizomicrobium sp. | reverse complement strand
ATCCGCGCGATGATCGGATCGCACGGGCTGCCGGACTATCTCGCTTATGGCGTCTACGCCGGCGAAGTGCTCGCGCCCGTTCTGCTGATCCTGGGACTGTTTGCGCGCGTCGGCGGCGTGCTGATCGTCATCAACATGATCGTGGCGCTCATCCTGGTTCACATGGGCATGCTGGCCGGATTGAACGACCAGGGTGGCTATGTGCTGGAAACGCAGATGCTCTATCTGTTCGGCGGTTTGGCCGTGGCGCTGCTGGGCGCCGGACGCATTTCCGTCGGCGGCCAAGGTCCGCTCAACTAAAGAAGCAGATGACCGCGCAAAGCCGCGACGGGCTTTGACTCGTCTTCTTGCCACATCTCCGCATGCACATTGACGACGCGTTTGCCCTGCCGCGCGATGCGGGCGCGGGCGAAGCTGTCCACCGCGCGGCCGCTTCTGAGATAATCCACGGTGATATCCACCGGCTTGGGCAAACGCTCGGGCCGCGTTTCGTAGATCACCTGTGCGATGGCCGCCGTCTCCAGAAGCGAGCCGATCACGCCGCCATGCAGCGCGGGCAACACCGGATTGCCGATGAGGTGCTGCACGAACGGCATCGTCAGCAACAGCGATCCATCCTTCACCGACGCGGTGATGCCCAGATGGCGGCAATAAGGGATCGCATCCATGAGCGTGGCGGGATCGCCGGCGAGATAGCTGCTCATGCGGGCGTTACCGGAATGCCGTGGAGGCCGCCGCGGATGATCATGAACGCGCCGGTGCACAGCGCGATGGGATCGTTCGCATCGCCCTGATGCGCGGTGCCGCGCACGAACGCGACTTCATGCGTCACGCGCACGCAGACGCATTCGGCGAAGATATCCTGATGCGGCTTGGCGGGGCGCATGTAATCGATGCGCAGGTCGAGCGTGGCGATGGGCATGGGCTCGCGCAGCTTCACCATCACCGCAAGGCCGCTGGTGTGATCCAGCAGGCCAGTGATGACGCCGCCATGCACCACGCCGGTCTCCGGATCGCCGACGAGCTTGTCCGAATAGGGAACCCGCGCGATGGCCGGTGTTCCGACTTCCACGATCTCGCCGCCGATGCCCGCGAGATAGGGCGTCAGGTTCATGTGCTTCTTGGCGTGCTTCAGCCATTCCGGCGCGTCGGACATGACGGGATCAAATCCCAACGCAGCGGCAAGTCAACCGCGTGCGATTGCCGTCCGGTCAACTTAAAGCGGCTTGTGCGGAAATGGCGCGCACCTATCATCGACGGCGAAAGATATTGCGTGAGCGCGACATGGCTTTGCCGAAATCCTGCATCGTGGGCGCGGGCTGTTCCGGGTTCACCACGGCGAAGGCGCTGAAGGATCGCGGCCTGCCGTTCGATTGCTTCGAGATGTCGAGCGCCATCGGCGGCAACTGGCTCTACAAGAATCCGAACGGGCGCTCTTCTTGCTATCAATCCCTGCACATCGACACGTCGAAATACCGGATGCAGTTCACCGATTTCCCGATCCCGGACAGCTTCCCCGATTATCCGCACCATTCGCAGATCGTGCAGTATTTCAACGACTACATCGATCATTTCGGCTTGCGCGAGCACATCACCATGAACACCGAGGTGAAGCACGCCGCGCGCGACGCGAGGGGAAAGTGGCAAGTCACGCTCTCCACCGGCGAGACACGCGCGTACGACGCGCTGTTCGTCTGCAACGGGCATCACTGGGATCATTATATCCCCAAATTCCCCGGCAATTTCGACGGCCCGGAAATCCATTCGCACAATTATCTGACGCCGTTCGAGCCGCATGATCTGCGTGGCAAGAACGTGCTTGTCGTCGGCATGGGCAATTCGGCGATGGATATCGCGAGCGAACTTTCGCAGAAGCCGATCGCCAAGAAGCTGTTCGTCGCCGCGCGCCGTGGCGTGTGGATCATGCCCAAATACATCAACGGCGCGCCGCCGGACAAAGGTGTGGCCCCGGCATGGATGCCCGAATGGCTGATGCGCAGGCTGATGAAGCGGCTCATCGTGAAGGCCGTCGGTCACATGAGCAATTACGGCTTGCCCGAGCCCGCGCATCATCCGGCGGACGCGCATCCCTCCGTCTCCGGCGAATTCCTCACGCGCGTGGGCTGCGGCGACATCACGGTGGTGAAGAACATAAAGGAGAAGCGCGGCAACAAGGTGCTGTTCGAGGATGGCCGCGAAGAACAGATCGACGCGATCATCTATGCCACCGGTTACAACGTCTCGTTCCCATTCCTCGACGACACCGTCATCAAGGTGGAGAACAACCACTTGCCGCTGTTCAAGCGCATCTTCAAACCCGGCGTGGACAATCTGTTCTTCATGGGATTGGCGCAGCCGCTTCCCACTCTCGTGAATTTCGCGGAACAGCAGGCGCGCTGGGTGGCGGACTATCTGGTGGGCGATTACGCGCTGCCGAGCGTGGCGGAGATGGAGAAGACCATCGCGGACGATGAGGGCCGCGACATCGGCCATTATTATTCGTCGCGCCGCCACACCATGCAGGTGAACTTCGACCGCTACTGCCGGGAGATCAAAGCCGAGTGGCAGCGCGGCAAGGCGCGGGCAAAATCCAGTCCGGCACTGGCCAAGGCGTCCTAAGTCCCCGCAAAGACTAGGAAGTTGACGGCGTGTCACCGATCTGTAGAGTCCCGGCCCCATAACAGAGAGCCCGATGGATCAGACCGAAACGGCCCCGCCTCCCTCCCGCCCGGCCGCAAAAGCAACCGGCAAACGCGAACAGACCAAGCAGCAGAACCGCCAGATCATCCTGGACGCGGCGCGCATTGTCTTCGCGGAGCACGGCTATGGCGCCACCACAGTGCGCGACATCATCCGCGCCACGCCGCTCGCCAGCGGCACGTTCTACAATTACTTCCAGTCCAAGGAAGAAGTGTACCAGGCGATGCAGGACGAGACGGCGCTCGTCATCCGCCCCAAGCTGCGCGAGGCGCGCGAGAAAGCCACGACGGTGGAGGAATTCATCTCCGCCACCTTTCAGACCTTCTTCGAGTTCGTGCTGCGCGACGGCGTGGACGTGCGCGCGCTGCGCCACAACGCCGACACCATGCGCATGCGCATGGACACGCCGGAAGTCATCGCCGGATTCGATGAATTGCGCGAAGACATCGAGAAAGCCATTGCGCGCGGGCTCTTCCCGCCGGTGGACGCGGATTATCTGATGGCCTCCATCGTGGGCGTGGCGTTCGAGATTTCGGAGCGCATGGCGCGGCGCGCGGAAGCCGATGCCAAGGCCGCCGCCGATTTCGCCACCGCGCTGTTCCTCGGCGGCATTCGCTCGCTGCCGCACAAGACCGACGCCGGCGCATGAAGGCGCTGCTCTGCCGCGCCAACGCGGACGATATCGGCACGGCGAAAATCGAAGATGTGACGCTGCCGGAGCTGGGCGCAAACGATGTGCGCATTCGCGTGCGCGCGGCGGCGGTGAACTTCCCCGACATCCTGATGATCCAGGGCAAGTATCAGCACCGGCCCGAGCTGCCGTTCGTCGTTGGCGGCGAACGCGCGGGCGATGTGATCTCTGTCGGTTCGGGTGTGACGCGATTCAAAGTTGGTGACCGCTTGGTCGGCGGCGCATTGTCCGGCGGCTTCGCGGAAGAAGCGCAAGGCCCGGAAGGTTCGTATCGCCCCATTCCCGGCGACGCGGATTATGCCGTCGCGTCGGCTTACACCACCGCTTATCTCACCGCCTATGTGTCGCTGGTGCGGCGCGGTGAGCTTGCGAAAGGCGAAACGCTGCTGGTGCATGGCGCGGCAGGCGGCGTGGGATTGGCGGCGGTCGATCTGGGCAAGGTGTTGGGCGCAACCGTGATCGCCACCGCATCATCGGACGAGAAGCGTGCTTTCCTGAAGGACTATGGCGCCGATCATGTGCTGCCCTCTTCCGGCTTTCGCGAAGCGGTGAAGGAACTGACCGGCGGGCGTGGCGCGGATGTCATCTACGATCCAGTCGGCGGCGACGTGTTCGACGAAAGCATCCGCTGCATAAACTTCAACGGCCGCATCCTCATCGTGGGCTTCACCTCGGGCCGCATTCCGACGGTCGGCGTGAACATGCCGCTGATCAAAGGCTTCTCCGTCGTCGGCGTCCGCGCCGGCGAATACGGCCGCAAATTCCCCGAGAAAGGCCGCGAGAACATCGCCGCCATCGACAAGCTTCTCGCGAACAAGAAGATCCGCCCGCACATCCACGCCCGCTTCCCGCTCGATAAAGCGGTGGACGCAATGCACATGCTCACCACCCGCAAAGTCATCGGCAAAGTCGTCATCGAGCCTTAGCGCCGACATTCCGGAAGATGGAGGGAGGCCATCCATCTTCCGGGACGCGGAAGACGCACGTGGAGGCGCGCGTCTTCAATAGGCCGCGCGGGCGGACTGGATGATCAATCCGATGGCGATGCCGCCGATGCCTAGCACCAGCGGCACCAAAATCACCTGCAGCAGCGCTTCGCTGGCGCGGATCGGGCCATAGAACGTATCGACCCGCCCGTTCAGGAAGCTGAAGAAATCCCGCGGTCCGGTTTCATCCTTCGGCGTTATGCGGTGGAAGACCCACGGGATGCCGAAGAACATCACCGCATAAACCGTGTCGATCGCGATCATGAACAACGCATTCGCGCTGGAAAGAAACGTCAGCACGAAGACGCCGAGAAATCCCATCCAGCAGGCGAGCGCCACCTTGTAGACGCCCGGATGCATCTGTTCGTGGCACACCGGGGACAGGACGCGCGTTCGCCGAACGGCGGTAACGGGCTGCGGCGCGACATAGAAGAACGTCTCGCGGTTCGGGGATTCGAGCTTGGCTTCAAGCATGGTCAGTCACTCCCAGGTTGTTCGCTGAAATGTTCGGGATATTTGTTCGCCACCCCGTCCCACGCCTTGGCGTCGGCGGGCGGCGGTTTCTTGGCGATGATGTTGGGCCAGCGCTTCGCGAATTTCGCATTCAGCTCCAGCCAGCGCTCGAGGCCGGACTTGGTGTCGGGATGGATCGCTTCGGCAGGGCATTCGGGCTCGCAGACGCCGCAATCGATGCAGACGTCCGGATCGATGACGAGCATGTTCTCGCCTTCGTAGAAGCAATCGACCGGGCAGACCTCCACGCAGTCCATGTACTTGCACTTGATGCAGGCATCGG
>JBQCJO010000066.1:0-4722 GCA_051952735.1 Rhizomicrobium sp. | reverse complement strand
CACACGTTCATATTGGGCGCGCCACCCAAATTGTGGGTCAGACCAATATTGGGATTTTTTAATTGGCGAGCGCCGGCGCGGCCTTGGAGCTGCAGATACATCTCGTAGAGCATCCGCAGGCCGCTGGCGCCGATAGGATGGCCGAAGCATTTCAGGCCGCCATCGATCTGACAGGGCACCTGACCGTCGGCATCGTAAAAGCCGTTCATTACATCCTTCCAACCTTCACCCTCTTTGGAGATGTGCAGGTCCTCCATCGTGACCAGCTCAGTGACGGAGAAACAGTCATGCACTTCCATCATCGAGACGTCGTTGCGCGGATCGCGGATGCCGGCCTCTTCATAAGCCTTCTTCGCTGCGATGCGCGCGGTGTGGAAATAGGAGCCATCCCAGGAATTGTGCTGGCTCTCCAGACCGTTCGACAATGAGAGCTGCAGCGCTTTCACCGTGATCAGATTCTTCTTGCCCATTGCGCGGGCGATCTCCGGCGTCGTGACAATCGCGCAGGCCGCGCCGTCCGAAACGCCGCAGCAATCGAAGAGACCCAGCGGCTCGGCAATCATCGGTGCGTTCAGGCACATTTCTTCGGTAATGGCTTTTTGCAGATGCGCCTTCGGGTTCTTCGTGCCGTTGGCGTGACTTTTCACGGAAACATGCGCGATGGCGCGTTTCAGATCTTCTTTCGAGACGCCGTGCTTGGTGCGGTAGGCGCTGGCGAGCTGGGCGAAGTTTCCGGGCGCCGACCCGTTCGCGCTCCAAAGCGGATTGAGCGTGCCGTTCTCGCGTTGCGGCAGGCCGCCATAGCCGGTGTCTTTCAGCTTTTCGACGCCGAGCGCCAGCGCGATGTCACAGGCGCCGGCGGCGACGGCATAGACCGCGCCGCGGAAGGCTTCGGAGCCGCTGGCGCAGAAATTCTCGACATGCGTCACCGGGATGTTGGGGAGCCGGAGCGCGACCGAGAGGGGCGTGCCGCCCTTGCCGACATGCTGGTCCTCGATAGCTGTGGAGAACCAGGCGGCCTGGATCTGGTTCGTCTCGACGCCAGCATCGGCCATCGCCTCGAGATAGGCTTCGACCATCAATTCCTCGGCGCCGGCTTCCCAGCGTTCGCCAAACTTCGAGCAGCCCATTCCGAGAATGGCGACCTTGTCCTTGATGCCCGAAGCCATTGATTCCTCCGAATACCTGACTGGATGTCATCTAAGAGCCCGTCAGAACCGGTGTAAAGCAACGGCAATTCTACAGTGCGTATTTGTTTTTACGATTTCACACTACCCCCCCTCCCCGTCCTGCTCCCCTGCGTTATCGGAAAACAAAAACGGTCGTCCTATATATCAGCTATTTTTCCTATTTCAAGACTGGCTATGGATGGAACTTTACGGACAATCCATGGAACCTTCAGTTGCGGCCTGCGTTCATCCTGCAGCCGTGACTGGTGTTTGCGGCGCGCATTCGCGCTTCCGCGGAGTGCCTCGAATTTTTCGGACCAAACCAGGAGTGTTGACCCTATGAAGAAATTTGCCATTGCCGCGGCAGCTGCCGCCCTTGTCGGCCTTGCCGCCGTTCCGGCCAGCGCCGCCGGCGTAAAGGTCGGTGTTTTGACCTGCCATGTTTCCAGCGGCTGGGGCTTTGTTTTCGGCTCCTCCAAGGATCTGCGTTGTAACTATCGCCCGAACCGTGGCGCCGGTGAGCATTACGTCGGCACCGTGAAGAAGTTCGGCGTCGACCTCGGCTACACCGAGGGCGGCGAGCTGATCTGGGGCGTGATCGCTCCGACCTCGTCGCTGAAGCCGGGCGCGCTTGAAGGTGGCTACGGCGGCGCGACGGCGTCTGCTGCTGTCGGCGTCGGCGCCGGCGCGAACGTGTTGATCGGTGGTCTCGACAAGTCGATCACGCTTCAGCCGGTCAGCGTGGAAGGCATGAAGGGCGTGAACGTCGCCGCCGGTATCGGTGCGATCGACCTGAAGTACGCGCCTTAATTTTAGAATACGCGTAAAGCGAAAGGCCCGGTGTCACCACCGGGCCTTTTGTTTATGCGGCGGACTGAAGTTTCGGACGCCGCAAATCCGGCGCGAGCCCTTCGCCCATCAGATCGATGAAGTTGTCGCAATAGAAGCGCTCGACCGCACGCGACGGTGTGTTGGCCAAGCTGTCGTTGAACCGCTTGAGCGGATTGCGGCCCCCTTCCACATGCGGGAAGTCCGATGAGAACAGACAGACCTCTTCGCCCGCGTTGGCGATGATCCAGCCGACATCTTCATGCGGATAAGGGGTGACGCGAAGCTGGCGGCGCACGATTTCCGACGGGCGTGCCGACAGCTTTTGCAGACGCTCTTCATTCTTGATGAACGCCTGCGCCGCGCTGTCGAGATTGCGCATCCAGCCCGGAACCCAGGACGCACCAAGTTCGATGGCGCCGAACTTCAATTTGGGGAAGCGGTCGAACACGCCATCGAAGATCAGCGCGGCGAGAGTTGTCATGACCGAATGCGGGATCGGCATGTAACTGACGGAGGTGAAGTTCTCTTCGCCGCCATGAAAGTCCTTCACGCGCGGCAGGCCGTTCTCGAAATAGGAAGGATCGAGCTTTTCCTCCCCGCCGACGTGGAAGACGATCGGTATTCCCGCTTCTTGCGCCATCGCCCAGATCGGGTCGAAAGCGATATGGCTCGGCGAATGACCGCGCGGTGGCTTTGACGGAATAAGCAGCGCCTTGCAACCCAACTCTATCGCTTCGCGTGCGGCTCTGGGTGCGCGTTCGAAATCGGAGAGCGGCACATAGCCCGTGCCGAGGAACCGGCGGTCCACCGAGCAGAAATCCACCATCATCCGGTTATGCGCCTGCGCCGTGGCATAAGCGAGTTCGGGATTGTCGTCATCCAGACCGAAATTGCCGAGGCACCATGTGGTGAAGATGAGCTGGCTGGTAAAGCCGAGCAGATCGAGAGCGCGCGGGCGATCCGTCTTGCGGAAAGAACCGAGTGCTTCGTAATTCTTGCGCAGCAGGATGTTCGCATCCGAACTCGCGCGGAATTCGGCATCGTCGTGCTGCTTGTTGGCGTGCTTGACAAGCTTGCCGTCGCGCGGCCACGCCTTCACCTTCGGAAGATCGTCATAAGCGGCGCGATATTTCGGATCGAGGAAATCGTCCAGACAGTCGGTCAATTCCATCAAATGGGAATCGGCGTCGTGGACGATGCGGTTCTCCACATAGGGCATGCGGGCCTCCCAAGAGCGATTTTTCTTTCAGCTTAAGCCGAAAAGCGCGCGAGACGGAACGGCGAAATATCGAAGGGCGTGGGGCGATTTTGCGCCATATCGGCCAGCACCTCACCGATCGCCGCGGAATGCTTGAAACCGTGGCCCGAACAGCAGGAGGCGACAATGATCCGCTCCGACTGCGGCAGGCGATCCAGAACGAATCCCGCATCCGGCGTGACGGTGTAGAGACAGGCTTTCGTCTTCACCGAGTGCGGCGAGACGTTCTTCAGATAGGGCCGGACAAAGCTTTCGTACATATGCACGATTTCACGCAGCGCAACGTCTCGCGACACAGAGTCGGGCGACGTCGTATCGCTGTATTGTTCCGTGGCGACTTTGAGTCCGCCATCGATCACCGGAAAGCCATAAATGCCCTGACGGACATCCGGCAATTCCCAGATAAACACCGGAAAATTCTGCGGCGCGAATTGAGACGGATCACCGTCAGTCTCAAACCAATGAAGAACCTGCCGATGAATCTTCAGCAGTTTCTCGAACGGACCACCCAACAGTTTCGGCAGCCACGCACCTGCCGCCACAATAAGACGGTCTGTCTGGTAGAAACCTCTGTCCGTTTTGACCGTCACGCCGCTAGGTGTGGTGCCGAACACGAAGACTGTTTCGCCGCGCCGAATTTCTGCGCCGTGCTTTTCGGCAAGCGAAAGCTGCGCACCGATGCACGCTTCCGGTCGTACGAAGCCTGCTTCCGGCTCGAAATAACCGCGCTCGCTGTCCTGCACAGCGAACTGCGGAAAGCGTGAGCGGATTTGGCCTGCGTCGAGAAGCTCGTGATCGATGCCATGATCCCGCGCCGCGTTGACGGTGTTCTGAAAGAAGCCTTCGACGTGAACAGAGGATTTTCGGTTGTCGCTTGAGATGATGAGTTCGCCACATTGCGTGAGCAGATCGGCTCCCGCCTCGCCTTCGATCTCGCGCCAGATCTCGTGGCTGCGCTTTACCAGCGGCGTGTAATGCGCGCCTTCGCCGATGGCGAGGCGGGTGATGCGCGTGTCGCCGTGGCTTGAACCCTGCTCATGCGGTGGCGCGAAGCGGTCGATACCCAGAACGTGCGCGCCAC
Source organism: Rhizomicrobium sp. (assembly GCA_051952735.1). Taxonomy (GTDB): domain Bacteria; phylum Pseudomonadota; class Alphaproteobacteria; order Micropepsales; family Micropepsaceae; genus Rhizomicrobium. Next base: position 383 of record JBQCJO010000066.1, on the reverse strand, counting down.
GTTTCGCAAGTTGATAGAGCGCGGCGCTGCCCATCGCACCGAGACCGACGATGATGACGTCGTAGCGCGTCAGGCGGGAACCGCTTTCCAGAAATAGCGGATGAAGCCGCGCTTCTCGTCGCGATCTTTCACGCGGAAGACCATCCTGACCTTCGTGCCGCTGTCGATCTGTCCCTCTTCCACGTCCGTGATATCCGCCATGAAGCGGCCGCCATCGGCGAAGGTGATCATGCCGTAGTGGTTGGGCGGCGACATCGAGTAGGTGAGGAAGTCCGCAGACCAGGACAGGATCGTGCCCTGTTGATCGGCGAAACTGTAGGGATCCTGACTGTTCACCGCCTTGCAGTTGGGGTTCACGCAGATGCGCGTGCGGGGATATTGGC
>JBQCJO010000065.1:0-3933 GCA_051952735.1 Rhizomicrobium sp. | reverse complement strand
CTCTCCTTCGCCAGCACAACGATGGAACGGCCTTCCGGCGTTTCGTCGGAGAGCGAGGAAAGCTGCGCCGCTTCCGCCAGATCCTGTTCGTCAACGCCCGGCAGCGCCAGGAACTCCGAGGCCTGACGGTTGCCCAAGGTGATAGTGCCGGTCTTGTCCAGCAGCAGCGTGTCCACATCGCCCGCTGCTTCCACCGCCCGGCAGGACATGGCGAGCACGTTGAAGCGCACGAGCCGATCCATGCCTGCAATGCCGATGGCGGAGAGCAGCGCGCCGATGGTGGTGGGGATGAGCGTCACGAACAGTGCGACCAGCACCAACACGGACAAGGTGCCACCCGCGTAACGCGCAAAGCTCGGGATCGTCGCGACCGCGAAGACGAAGATGATCGTCATGCCCGCGAGCAGGATGTTGAGCGCGATCTCGTTAGGCGTCTTCTGCCGCTCGGCGCCTTCCACCAGCGCGATCATGCGATCGAGGAAGGTGTTGCCCTTTGTGGCGGTGATCTTGACCACGATCCAGTCCGACAACACGCGTGTGCCGCCCGTCACTGCCGACCGATCGCCGCCGCTTTCGCGGATCACCGGCGCGCTTTCGCCCGTGATCGCGGATTCGTCAACAGACGCGACACCTTCCACGATGTCGCCATCCGACGGGATCAACTCGCCCGCTTCCACCAGCACCAGATCGCCGCGATTGAGCTGCGTCGCAGGAACCTTGCGCCACACTTTCATCTGCTGATCGGCCAGCAGCTTGGCATCGAGATCGATCTTGGTTTTGCGCAAGCTTTCCGCCTGCGCCTTGCCGCGGCCTTCCGCGACGGCTTCGGCGAAGTTCGCGAACAGCACCGTGAACCAGAGCCACAGATTGATCTGGAACGAGAACAGGTGATCGCCGGTATGCGTCACCAGATCGCGAATGAACAGGATCGTGGTGAGCGCGGCCACGATCTCGACCACGAACATCACCGGATTGCGCGCCATAGCGCGGGGGTTGAGTTTCTTGAACGCGCCCCAGATGGCGGGAAGAAGAACCGCGCCATCCGCGATGGAGGCTTTGCTGCGTGTCTTGCTCATGATTTCTGCTTTCTCAGAACAACTGGCCGGCGTTCATCGCCAGATGCTCGACGATCGGGCCGAGCGAAAGCGCCGGGAAATAGGTGAGACCGCCGACAATCAGGATGACGCCGATCAGAAGGCCGACGAACAATCCGCCATGCGTCGGGAACGTGCCTTCCGACGGCGGCACGATTTTCTTGCCCGCCAGCGATCCGGCGGCAGCGAGCATCGGCACGATCATCAGGAAGCGGCCCACCAGCATCGCGATGCCGAGCGTGGAATTGTAAAACGGCGTGTTGGCCGTCAGCCCCGCGAACGCGCTGCCGTTATTTCCTGTGGCGGAGGTATAGGCATAAAGAATTTCGCTGTAGCCATGCGGCCCGGCATTCAGCGGTCCCGCCAATCCATCCTTCAACACAACGGCCAGCGCGGAGAAGCCCAGGATCGACAGCGGCAGGATGAGGATGGCGAGCATCGCCATCTTCACTTCCCGCGCTTCGATCTTCTTGCCCAGATATTCCGGCGTACGGCCCACCATCAGCCCGGCGATGAACACCGCTACCACGGCGAACAGCAGCATACCGTAGAGTCCGGAGCCGACACCGCCGAAGATGATCTCGCCCAGCATGATGTTGATCATCGGGATCATGCCCGCGAGCGGCATCAGGCTGTCATGCATCGTATTGACCGCGCCGCAAGATGCGTCGGTCGTGATGTTCGCGAACAGCGCGGAGTTTGCGATGCCGAAACGTACTTCCTTGCCTTCCATGTTGCCGCCGGCCTGCAAGGCGCTCGCAGCCTGATCGACGTGGAAAGCAGCGAAGGCGGGATTGCCGAGCGCTTCGGCGGCATAGATCGCGGCGGTGCCGGCCAGAAACAGCAGCCCCATCGCGGCGAAGATCGCCCAGCCCTGGCGCTCGTCTCCCACCATACGGCCGAACATGTTGGTGAGCGCCGCGCCGATGGAGAAGATCAGCAGCATCTGAATCAGGTTGGTGAGCGCGCTCGGATTCTCATAAGGGTGAGATGAGTTGGCGTTGAAGAAGCCGCCGCCATTGGTGCCCAGCATCTTGATGACTTCCTGCGAAGCCACCGGACCTTGCGCGATGGTCTGCTTGGCGCCGTCCAGCGTCGTCGCATCGACATAGGCATGCAGGTTCTGTGGCATCCCCTGCCAGACGAAGAACAGCCCGACGACAACGCAGATCGGCAGCAGCACATAAAGCGTGCAGCGCACCAGATCAGCCCAGAAATTTCCGACCGTTTTGGCCGAGCGCCGTGCGAAGCCGCGCACCAGCGCGACGGCAAGCGCGATGCCCGTGGCCGCGCTGACGAAGTTGTGCATCGTCAGTCCCGCCATCTGGGTCAGATAGCTCATCGTGGTTTCGGGAACGTAGGATTGCCAGTTGGTGTTGGAAGCGAAACTGATCGAGGTGTTGAACGCCAGATCGGGGCTTGCCGCGGGAAGATGCTGCGGATTGAACGGCAGCACCCCCTGCAATCGCTGGATCGCATAGAGCGCGACAAAACCCGCCACGCTAAAGGCGAGCATGGCTATCGCGTAACCGAGCCAGTTCTGCTCTTCATTCGGATTGACGCCGCTCAGGCGGTATATGCCGCGCTCCAGCCATCCCAACACAGGCGACAGGATGGTGCGCTCGCCCGAAAAGATTCGCGCGAGATAGCCGCCCAGCGGCCGAGTGATTGCGATGATGATCACGCAATAGAGCGCGATCTGAATCCAGCCATTGATCGTCATGGAAATGTCCTAGAAGCGCTCCGGGCGAACCAGCGCGTAAACCAGATAAGCAAGGATGAAGAGCGTCACGAAGCCGCCGAGCGCGTAATCCAGTGTCATGACGCGCGCCTCACAGCCTTTCGCAGATGAACGCGTAACCCGCGCTCACCACGAAGAAGGCGATTCCGGCAGCAATGAATGCGGCATCGAGCATGGCGCTCTCCTGTTCGGGAACGCCAATGTCTTCATGCGGACGTAGAAATTCGAGAGAGCGGAAACGGCGGGCTTATATATTTTCCATATAGGCCGCATCGCCGGAAAGACCGGACGACCGGACGGAAGGGGCCGCGATGGCTGCACGAAGCGGCTCACGGCACGCTTTGTTCGCTTTGGCGACGCAAAATGCGCCGGGCGGCCAACGCGCAATGTTTCCAAGCTTCTCCACCTGCTCTAAAATCGAGAGCGAAAGGGGGCGAAATTGAGTTCGTCACAACTTTTTCTGGCAATGGATGTCACATCGATTGTCGCCGGCATTCTGTTAGGCGCGCGAATTCTTGCGCGTCAGCCGCGTTCGCTCGATGCCCAGCTGATCGCGCTCATCGCCCTGAACAGCGCCTGCTACATTATATTATCGCGCTTTGAATACGGATACTGGATCGCCCCGGCTTATCGCCTGGAATTGAGCGAGGGCTGGATCGTAATCTTCAACTTTGCGCGGAACCTGACACCCGGCTTGTTCATGATGCTCTGCTTTCGGATGTTCGCGGACAAACGCGGGTTTCCGCACTGGCTGCTGGGCCTCTTTCTTGTGCAGATGTTTCTGGAAGTACCGGCGCGTTGGCTGTTGCCCGAAAGCGGCTTGCTGAGCACCGTTGCTTTGCGTTTCGCGCCGGCCATATTGGAAGCGCTCTTCGCGGCGTTCGCGGCTTACTGGACGATCGCCGATTGGCGCAGCGATCTTGTCGAAGGTCGGCGGCGGGCGCGCACGGTCGTTACGGTTCTGATAGCACTGAACATGATCGGCGCGTCGCTTTTCCTGCGCGTGCATAAACCCCAAAACACAAATTAAAACAACAACACACAACAAAAACAAATACCAACCAACCTGCCCAAACTGGTCTTTATTCTTGTAATATC
>JBQCJO010000064.1:0-9257 GCA_051952735.1 Rhizomicrobium sp. | reverse complement strand
TCGTGCTTTTCAGCCAACTGCATCGCCAGCTGGCGGGTGCTGATCGTTTCGACTTTTGCCTTCGCGGCGGTTGCCATTGATTTGCTCCTTCATGGCGAATCAGTTGATGCCTGATTTTACTGCACTTCCGAGAACACAAGCGATGGGCCGGTTCAAGAAATGCTGATTTTTCAGGGTTTCACGGACTTGCCCACAGGAGACCCAAAAGAAAAACGCGCCGCCCGTTGGGACAGCGCGTTTTCCGAACTCTTGCGGAGGACCAATCAGGCCTCAGCGGCGGCCTCTTCGCCACGTTCCACGCGCTCGCCGATACGGGCGGCCTTACCGCGGCGGCCACGCAGATAGTACAGCTTCGCGCGGCGGACCTTGCCCTTGCGGACCACGGCGACGCTGTCGACCAGCGGCGAGTAGACCGGGAACACGCGCTCCACGCCTTCGCCATAAGAGATCTTGCGGACGGTGAAGCTCTCGTTGAGGCCGGCGCCCTGGCGCGCGATGCAGACGCCTTCGAAGGCCTGCAGGCGCTCGCGCGTCTTCATCTGCTTAGCCTTCTCGTCATAGCTCTGCTCGACGACCTTCACGTTGACCTTCAACGTGTCGCCGGGACGGAATTCCGGATGCGCCTTCTTGCGAAGGGTCTTCATCTGCTCGGCTTCGAGCTCTTGAATGATATTCATTGTTCTTCTCCAAAAGCCGGGCAGGCCAAGAAAGTAAGTGAAAATCAGGCTTTTCGCGCCCGATCCGGACGCGAAGCCGGGCGATATAGCCTATGGCTTCTTCTTTTCAAAGAGGGTCCAGAGATCGGGGCGTCGCGCCTTGGTGAGGCGTTCCGCCTCCCCTTGCCGCCATTTGGCGATTTCCTTGTGATTCCCGTTGGTTAGGACCTCCGGCACCTCGCAGCCCTCGAAGCTCTGGGGGCGGGTAAATTGCGGATATTCCAGAAGCCCGTGGGAGAAGCTCTCCTCCTCCGGCGACGCCTCGGCGCCCAGCACACCCGGGATCAGGCGAATGACTGCCTCGAGAAGGGCTTGGGCCGCGATCTCGCCGCCGGCCAGCACGAAGTCCCCCAGCGAAATCTCTTCCAGGTTCCGGGCCTCGATGGCGCGCTGGTCCAAGCCCTCGAAGCGCCCGCAGAGCAGGATCGCCCCCGGCCCGTTTGCTAGTTCGCGCACGCGCGCCTGTGTCAGCGGTGCGCCGCGCGGCGACAGATAGATCGACGGCACATCCGGATTGGCGGCGCGCGCGGCGTCGATCGCGGCGCAAGCCACATCGGCACGCATGACCATGCCCGGCCCGCCGCCGGACGGCGTGTCATCGACAGTGCGGTGCTTGCCGAGGCCGTGCTCGCGGATATCGCGCACATCGAGCGACCAGATATTCTTTTGCAACGCGCGCCCGAGCAGCGAATGGCCGAGCACGCCCGGAAACATCTCCGGGAACAGCGTCAGCACGCTGGCGCGCCAGGTCATGTGAGGGCTTTTTTGAATCCGGCGTGGCTCTGCACGAAGCCGAGACGGCGATAGAACAGATGCGCGCGCGGACGGCGCAGATCGGAATCGAGCTGCACCAGACCGCAGCCGTTTTCCTTCGCCAGGCGGATCGCTTCTTTCATCAACGCGGTGCCGATGTTCTGGCCGCGCGCGGAAGAACGCACGCGCACGCTTTCGATCAGCGCGCGCTTGGTGCCGCTGCGCGAAACACCGGGAATGAACACAAGCTGCAGCGAGCCGACGATCTTTCCATCGATCTCGGCGAGTAGCATCTTGTTGAAGACTTCTTTCGCCATCGCGGCAAAGGCTTCGCGATAGTGATCCGGTACGGATGCGTTCTCGCGGTTCTCCGCGATCTCGTCGTCGGCGAGCATCGCAATAATGGTGGGAAGATCGGCGTCCGTCGCCATGCGGAAAGTGACAGTGCTCATTCCACGCTTCCTTTCTCGCCCGCTTCCACTTCCTCGGGCGCGGCGATCACGATGCGGCCGCCTGCGATGTCGATCTCCTGCGCCACTTCGCGGGTGAACGGCAGAAACACTTCGTCGCCGTCATCGCGCACCAGCTCGATCACATCGCCGGCGCCGAAATTGTGCAGCGCACGCACCGTGCCCATCGCGCGGCCTTCGGTATCTTCCGCGCGCAAGCCGATGAGATCGGCATGGTAGAATTCGCCGGCGTCTTCCTTGGGAAGTGCAGAACGCGGAACGAAAAGCTCTGCGCCCTTCAACGCTTCGGCGGCGTTGCGGTCGGCGACGCCTTCCAGCGCAACGACCGCACCGTCTTTGGCTTCGCGCACGAAGGTCGCGCGAAAGCTCTTTCCGTCCTTCATGTACAACGGACCATAGGCGGCAAGTTTCTCCGGGCTTTGGGTGAAGGCTTTCACCTTCACCTCGCCCTTCAAACCCTGCGCGCCAATGACGACGCCAAGAAGAACGTCGCGGGCCATTATGCCTGCGCTTCGCCCTCGGCGGCCGGTGCCGGAGCAGCGGCGGCTTCAGCGCCGTCAGCAGCCGCCTTCGCGGCAGCGGCGGCGCGTTCCTGCGCCTTCTTCTTCGGCTGCATCTTCTGCGGGCTGTGCTTCTTCAAAGGCTGCAGAACGCCGGCATCAGCAAGAAAGCGATGGACGCGGTCGGACGGCGTGGCGCCCTTCTTGAGCCATTCCTTCGCGACTTCGATGTCGAGCTTCAGACGGTCGGCATGATCCTTCGGCAGGAGCGGGTTGTGATAGCCGATCTTCTGGATGAAGCGTCCGTCGCGCGGGGAGTGCGAATCCGCCACGACGATGGAGTAATGCGGGCGCTTCTTCGTGCCACCGCGCGCCATTCTGATCTTGAGAGACATTCTTTCTTTCCTTCGTTGAACCTGTTGAACCGTTGAAAGCAAATCAGCGTTTTGGGAAACCCGGCGGCATGGGCGGCATTCCACCGCCGCCACCGAACAAAGCAGAGAGGCCCTGCATCGCGCGGCCGCCCTTGTTCATCTTCTTCATCACATCCGACATCTGCCGGTGCATCTTCAGAAGCTTGTTCACGTCCGAGACATCCACGCCTGCGCCCGCCGCGATACGCTTGCGGCGCGAGCCGTTGATCACGTCCGGATTGGCGCGTTCCTGCTTGGTCATCGAGGAGATGACTGCTTCCTGGCGCGTGAGAATCTTGTCGTCGAGACCGGCGGCGGAGATTTGATCTTTCATCTTGCCCACGCCCGGCAGCATGGAGAGAACGCCGGACATGCCGCCCAGCTTCTTCATCTGCTTCAGTTGTTCGGCGAGATCGTTCATGTCGAACTCGCCTTTCTTCATCTTCTTGGCGATTGCCTCGGCTTTTTCCTTGTCGAGGGTCTCCGCCGCCTTCTCCACGAGGCTGACGACGTCACCCATGTCGAGGATGCGGCCGGCAACACGCGCCGGATGGAAAGCTTCGAGCGCGTCAAGCTTTTCGCCGACGCCGAGGAACTTGATCGGCGCGCCGGTGACGCTGCGCATGGAAAGCGCCGCACCACCGCGCGCATCGCCATCGGCGCGCGTCAAGATGATGCCGGAAATGGCGACGCGTTCGTTGAACGACTTGGCGATGTTCACCGCGTCCTGGCCGGTGAGCGAGTCTGCGACGAGCAGCGTCTCGTGCGGACCTGTCTGCGCCTTCACCTGGGCGACTTCGGTCATCAACTGATCGTCGATGTGCTGGCGGCCGGCGGTGTCGAGGATGAGGACGTCGTAGCCGCCGACTTTTGCGGAGGCCATCGCGCGCTTGGCGATCTCGAGCGGGCCTTGTCCGGCGATGATCGGCAGCGTGGGAACGCCGGCTTGCTCACCAAGAACTTTCAACTGCTCCATGGCGGCGGGACGCTGCGTGTCCAGCGAGGCCATCAGCACGCGCTTCTTCTCGCGCGTCTGCAGCATGAGCGCGAGCTTGGCGGACGTTGTCGTCTTGCCGGAGCCTTGCAGACCGACCATCAGAATCGGTGCGGGCGGCGAGCCGATATCGAGCGAGGAATTTTCCCTGCCCAGCGTTTCGACGAGCTGGTCGTGGACGATCTTGACGATCTGCTGGCCCGGCGTGACCGAACGGATGACGTTCTCGCCGACCGCCTGGGGGCGGACCTTTTCGATGAAGTCCTTGACGACCGGCAGCGCGACGTCGGCTTCGATGAGAGCCGTGCGGATATCGGCAAGGCCGGCATCGACATCGGCTTCCGTGAGCGCGCCGCGCCCGCGAAGCTTGTCGAATGTGGCACCGAGGCGCTGCTGCAAACTGTCGAACATCGAAACTCCAGATAGGCAAAGCACGAACGCCCCAGAGGGCGCACCTGCGCTGTCTGGGGGCGATCACCGGCCGAGCCGGTGACCGGAAAGTCCTTGGGGCTTTCCGGAACGGCGGGGGTTTTAGGGCGTGGCCGGGGTGAGAGTCAACGCAACGGCTAAACCCCTGCTTTTCTTACCAGACCTCAATTTCCCCGCCATGGGGAACCAAGGTCCGGCAAGCCAGAATTCCGCGAAATCTGCGTGGACTTCTGCCTTGCCCGCTTTTCGCCGCACCAAGGGTTATGACCTCCTTGCCGCCTCGCCCCTGCTTGCCATCAACCTCTTTGGCGCGTTTGGCCTTTTGCTGCGGGTCATCGGCCAACCTCGCACACCGCGCAACACCGAGCTGCCCGGTGCATTGAACACAATGGCTTTGCTCGCGGTCTTCGCGTTCGTCTGCATGCAGAGCTATTGGCTATGCGCCCGCAAGGTGCCTCTGCGCTTTTCGGAAAACCTGCATTCCCGCCTCGTCGCGGTGACCAGTGCGAATATCGGGCTCGGCATCGTTCTGCTGCCGCGCGCTTCGATCGCGCCGTCCGTCCAAGTGCTCTCTTCGATTTTGATGCTCACCGGCGCTGTTGCATCGACATATGTGACTGTCTGGCTGGGTGACGGGTTCAGCATTCTGCCGCAGGCACGGGTGCTGGTGGTAAAAGGGCCTTATCGGTTCGTGCGGCACCCGCTTTACTTGAGCGAAACCGTGACCACGCTCGGATTGATGCTCCAGTACATTCAGCCTTGGGCGCTCCTCATCGCATTGGTGACGACTGCCGTTTTATTTTTCCGCATGCACTATGAAGAGCGTGTTCTCGCGATGCAGTTTCCGGCCTATCGCGACTATGCGGCGCGCACGCCCAAATTTCTGCCGGGTATCGTTTGACGCCGCCAAAGCAAAATGGCCGCGCTCGCGCGCGGCCATTTTCTTCATTGAGAGTGCTATTTCAGTGTGCCGCAGATTTCGGAGCACCAGCACCCGTCAGGCCAAGCTTCTCGCCCAGATAGGTGTAGGACTGCGCCCAGTATTCGGCTTCTTCTGCGTGGGTCGAGCCGGGGCCGTGGCCGCCTTCCGGCGATTCATAGAACATCACGTCCTGTCCCATGCTCTCCATCTTCGCGGCCATCATGCGCGCCCAGATCGGCGTGACGCGGTCGTCGCTTGTTTCGGTGATGAAGAGCACCGGCGGATATTTCACGCCAGCTTTCAGGTTCTGATAGGGCGAGTATTTCTCGATATAGGCACGCTCCGCCGGAATAGCCGGATCGCCATATTCATCCACCCAGGACGCGCCGGCGCCAAACTGCGTGTAGCGCAGCATGTCGATCAAAGGACGCTGGCAGACCACCGCGCCGATGAGATCGGGGCGTTGCACCATCGTCGTGGACACGAGCAGGCCGCCGTTCGAGGCGCCGACGATGCCGATCTGTTTCGGCGTCGCGAAGCCGCGATGGGCGATATCGGCCGCCACGGCTTCAAAATCATCGAAAGCGTGCTGATGGTTCTTCTTCATCGCGGCCTGATGCCAGGCCGGACCGAACTCGCCGCCACCGCGGATGTTCGCGACAACGATCGCGCCGCCCTTCGAGAACCACGGATCGTATGGCGCGATCGGGCGATGGCCGTCGTTCCAGTACCACGGCTCCAGCGACAGCTCGAAGCCGCCATAGGAATAGAGAATCGTCGGCGCCGGGCCTTTGATGTCTTTGCGGTGGACGTAGAAGTACGGGATCTTCGTGCCGTCCGCCGAGGTCGCCCAGAACTGCTCGGAGACCATGTTGCTCGCATCGAAGCGCGCGGGCTCGGATTTGATCTCCTTCGGCTCGCCTTTGCCGCTGTAGGCATAGAGCGTGACCGGCTGCAGGAAGCTCTCGAAAGTGAAATAGGCTTCCGGACCCCAATCATTGGTCGAAACGATGTGGGTCGAACCACCGGCCGGAAGCTTGAGCGTCGTGTCGCTCCATTTGCCGTTGTTCAAACGGAATTCGTGGATGGTGCCGGTGACGTTGTGGAAGATGGAGGCATAGACCGCGTCGCGGCCGGCTGACACGTCTTCGATCGTGCTGCGCGCGTCCGGCGTGTAGAGAACCTCATAGGTCGGCAGCATCTTCTGCATCACGAATGGCTTCACGGGGAACGCGACCAGCGAGCCTTGCGGGATTTCCTTGCCGCCTTCCGGCGTCCAGGCATTGCGCAATGTGAAGAGAAGGTTGCCCTGCGTTACGCCCTTGATGTCCGCACCCGGCGGGAGCGGCAGCTTCATCGTCGTGCCATCTGGCATCACATAGTAGTTTTCGCTGGTGAAGAAGGTCAGGCCACGATTGACCAGCGCGACAGTGCCGTATGGACCGCGGAACACGGTCGGCCGCGCCGCGATGTCGGTTTCCTTGGCTTCATAAACTGTCTTCGCCGCGGTGATCGGCTGGCCGCGATGCCAGATCTTCACGATGCGCGCATAGCTCGATTTCGTCATCGAGCCGGGGCCGAAATCGGTGTCGAAGAGGATCGTATCCGCATCGAGGTAGGTCGCGTCGGACTTCGCGAGCGGCAGCGTGAAACCGTCCTTCAGGAAGGTCTTGGTGTTGGGATCGAATTCGCGCACCACCGCAGCGTCGCTGCCGCCGGGCGACAGCTTCACAAGGCAACGCTTGAAACCCGGCGCGCAATCCGCGCCCTGGAACACCCAAGGCTTGCCTTCGGCCTTGTCGAGCGCATCGACATCCAGCAGCACATCCCATTTGGGATTGGCTTTCGCATATTCGGCGATCGTCGCTTTGCGCCACAGCCCGCGCACATGCTGCGCGTCCTGCCAGAAGTTGAAGACGTCGCCGTGATCCAGATTGCCGAAAGCAATGCGGTCGTTCGCGTTCAGAATCTTCAGGATGGAATCGTAATCGCGCTGGTAGTTCGGATCGGCCTTCAGCGTGGCGAGCGTTTTATCGGTCCGCTCCTTGGCCCATGCGACGGCCTTGGCGCCATGAATGTCGGAGAGCCAGAGATTGGGATCGTTGTCCGCAGCTGCGGCAGCAGGAGCTTTCGTCTTGTGATGAGACTTGCCGCTATCCATCGCCGTCCATCCGCCCGCGACTGCGCCTGCGAGCATCACGCCCAGAACCATCCTGCCGAACTGCATCGTGCGGAACTCCGCTTTTTTGCCTCTTGCGAGGGGCGCTTTTTGGAAATTTGGCCGTTTTAGTCAAGCCACTGGCCCCTTTACGGTGCAGCGCTTATATAGCCCCCAGAATGACCGCTTTCCTGAAAATGCACGGGCTTGGCAACGACTTCGCCGTTTTCGACGCGCGGAATCAAAAGCTTGCGCTCAATGCTGCAACTGCACGCGTGCTCGCCGACCGGCGCTTCGGCATCGGTTGCGATCAGGTCATCGTGATCGAACATGCGACGAATGGCGCGGATGCGTTCATGCGCATCTACAATTCCGACGGCGGCGAAGTGGAGAGTTGCGGCAACGCCGCGCGCTGCGTGGCGCGGTTGCTGATGGATGAAAAAAACACCGGCGAAGTCACGCTCGATACCACGGGCGGATCGCTGGCCTGCGTCGCACATGGAGAGCTTGTCACAATCGATATGGGCGTGCCGAAATTCGGATGGCGCGAAATTCCCATGGCGCGCGAAACCGACACGCTATCCTTTCCCATAGACATTGCCGGCAGCGATTTTTATCCGCTGACAATCGCCAGTGCAGTGAATGTCGGCAATCCACATGTCGTGTTATTCGTGCAGCACGCCGAGCACGCACCGGTTTCTGAACTGGGGCCGAAGATCGAAAATCATCCTCTCTTTCCCGAACGCACGAATGTCGAGTTTGTATCTCTTGTAGACAAGGATCGCTTGCGCATGCGCGTGTGGGAGCGCGGTGCGGGCATCACGATGGCCTGCGGCACCGGCGCCTGCGCGACGATGGTGGCGGCGTATCGGCGCGGTCTTGTCGGACACAAAGCGAATGTCGTGCTCGACGGCGGGACGCTGACGCTGGAGTGGGCCGGCGAAGGAAAATCGGTTTTCATGACCGGTCCGTGGTCGCAAGCCTATCGCGGCGAGATCGATCTTGCGGCGCTGACGCCATGACCGAGATCGTGACGTTCGGTTGCCGCCTGAACGCGTACGAAAGCGAAGCCATGCGCGCCCGCGCCGGCGAAGCGGGGCTTTCCAACGCCATTGTCTTCAACACCTGCGCGGTGACGGCGGAAGCGGTGCGCCAGTCGCGGCAGGCGATCCGCAAAGCACGGCGCGAAAATCCGGCCGCGAAGATCATCGTGACCGGCTGTGCCGCGCAGACCGAGCCGGAAACCTATTCCGGCATGCAAGAGGTCGATCTGGTGCTCGGCAACGCCGAGAAGCTGGATGCGAAGAACTACTTCATCAACGAACGCGTGCGTGTGAACGACATCATGTCGGTGCGCGAGACTGCCTCGCAGATGGTGGACAGCTTCGATGGCCGCGCGCGCGCCTTCCTGCAGGTGCAGAACGGCTGCGATCACCGCTGCACCTTCTGCATCATCCCCTACGGCCGGGGCAATTCGCGCTCGGTGCCGATGGGAGAGGTCGTGACCCAGGTCAGGCGCATCGTCGAGAAGGGTACTGCGGAGGTCGTGCTCACCGGGGTCGATCTCACATCTTTCGGCAAGGATCTGCCGGGTTCGCCGAAACTCGGCACGCTCGTGAAGGCAATCCTGCGCCACGTGCCTGAGCTTAAGCGGCTTCGCCTTTCTTCAATCGATCAGGTCGAGGCGGATGCCGATCTCCTCGATGCGCTTGGGGAAAGCGAGCGCTTGATGCCGCATCTGCATTTGTCGTTGCAGGCGGGCGACGACATGATCTTGAAGCGCATGAAGCGCCGGCACTCGCGTGCCGACGCGATCCGCTTCTGCGAAGAAGCCCGGCGCCTGCGTCCGGATGTCGTTTTCGGCGCGGACATCATCGCGGGCTTCCCGACCGAGACGGAAGA
>JBQCJO010000063.1:0-10512 GCA_051952735.1 Rhizomicrobium sp. | reverse complement strand
CGAAGAGCTTGCCGTCGTCATAAGCGACGCCGCCGCCAAATCCTTTGGACGGGTCGATGCTGGTGTCCTGACCCAAAATGCCGAACGACGCCGAATTCCAGAAGGTGCTCTCGCCGCCCTGAGGCGCCAGTTCCTTGTCCCACACGGGTGCGCCGCTGTTGGCATCGAACACGAAGACATGGGATTCGGAATCCATCGCGTAGATGCGGCCGTTGGCGACGACGGGCGTGGCGGTCAGGCGGGACGCCGTATCGGATCCCTTGCCCGCTTCCTGTTGCCAAGCGATCGCGAGCGGACCGTTGGCTTCCAGATGATACATCGCGTTGGACGCATAACCGCCCGGCTCCGGCCATTCGGGATTGCGATAGGGCGGCGGCAACACAACAGGCGTTTGCGCCAGCGTGGGATCGGGCTTCAGCGATTCATCCAGCGCCATGATGGAGATGCGCGTACCCTTGATGTTGGATTTCTTCGCCGAGTTGAACCAACCGCTCGTCAGATCGCTCACGGAGTCGATGACCCCGCAGCCCGACAACGCCACCAGTGCCGCGAGGCACAGCGCGACACGAAAGGTTTTCTTTGTCATTTCTTCTGCGGGCCTTGCGGGTTGGACTCGGCGGGCTTGCTTGCGGCGGCTTCCGGCGTGCTTGGCGCGGCAACCGCCTTCGGTGCCGGCGCATCCGGCACGGTGCCGAAATTCTGACCGCCGCCGGCGCCAAGATAGGTCGCCATGGCCAGACAGCGTTGGCGCAGAGTCTCCGGCGCGTTCTTGTCCGTGGAGAGTTTCTTGTACTCGGAAAGCGCAGCCTGTGTTTTTCCACTATGGAAATCGGCGTAAGCGAGGACTTCGCGCGCCATTGGATTCCAGGCGTTGGACGCAGCGGTCAGCGGCGCGAGCAGCTTCTCAAGATCAGCGCGCGAGGCAGTCTCAGCGATTGCCCATGCCGCGCGAACGCGCCCGACACTGGCGAGTATCGGATCGTCGCCGTTCGCGATCTCCATGTAGAGCTTCACGGCATCGGATGTGCGTCCGGCCGTTTGCAGGGCACCGGCTTCCTGCAGCCGCGAAATGGACGCGTAGCCATGCGGGGCGCTTGCCGCAAGCTTGCCGAATGCTTCGGCCGCGGCGGGCGCCTGACCGGATTCCAGCAATTGCTGAGCCGCGAGATATTCGGAAGACGAGCGAAGCTGTTCGCGCTGTTCGTAGAAGCGCCAGAGCTGATAGCCGGCGGCGGCGATCACGATGAAGGCCGCGGCAGCGATGATGTAGTCGCCGTACTCTTTCCAGAGCTTTTCCCACCGCTCGCGGCGGACTTCTTCCTCGACTTCATGGAAGATGTCGGTCACGGGAATCCTTTCGAGGGCAGGGCCCAGCCAAAGCCTTGATAGCGCGAGATGATTTAGCCGCTCGGCCGGACAGGCGCAACTCGCGGTCCCGTGAAACCCCGGCAATGGACAGGGGTCAGCTAACCTTCTTCATCTGATAGACATTTTCGACGCCGGGGAAGCGGCGCTCGCGCACGTCGGTGGCGTAGTTCTTCACCGCGGCCTGGATGTCCGGCCCGAGTTGCGCGTATTGGCGGACGAATTTGGGCGGGTTCGGATTGAGGCCCAGCATGTCCTCCATCACCAGGATCTGCCCGTCGCATTCGGCGGAGGCGCCGATGCCGATGGTGGGGATGGCGACTTCGCGTGTGATCTTCGCCGCCAGGGGTTCGGCCATGCCTTCCAGCACAACGGCAAAGGCGCCGGCTTCGGCGACGGCTTTCGCATCCGCTTCGATGGCGGGCCATTCCGCCTGCGTGCGGCCCTGCGTCTTGAATCCGCCCAGCGTGTTGAAGCTCTGCGGGGTGAGCCCGATGTGGCCCATCACCGGAATGCCGCGCTCGGTCAGAAAGCGGATGGTTTCGGCGATGCAGGTGCCGCCTTCCATTTTCACGGCGGTGCA
Source organism: Rhizomicrobium sp. (assembly GCA_051952735.1). Lineage (GTDB taxonomy): Bacteria > Pseudomonadota > Alphaproteobacteria > Micropepsales > Micropepsaceae > Rhizomicrobium. Next base: position 8,564 of record JBQCJO010000063.1, on the reverse strand, counting down.
GCCGGTTTCCTTCATCACGCGCGCGGCATTGCGGAAGGCGACATTGGGGCTCTCTTCATAAGAGCCGAACGGCATGTCCACCACGATGAGCGCGTGTTTGCTGCCGCGCATCACCGCCTGGCCCGCGAGGATCATCATCTCGAGCGTGACCGGGACGGTTGTCTCCAGCCCGTGCATGACGTTGCCCAGGCTGTCGCCGACCAGCATGAGGTCGACATGTTCGTCGAGCAGGCGCGCGGTGTGCGCGTGATAGCAGGTGAGGCAGACGACCGGCTTCGCATTCTTGTGGGCGCGGATTTCCGGAACGGTGACACGCTTGGTCTGAACAACGGCTGACATGGGCTTACTCCAAGGCCACTGGGCTAGGGACTATAGCCCATGCTGCATCTGCGAACGAGCCTTACGCAGCGGTGCGGGGGAACGATGTGGGAACAGAAAAAGTGTGATTTGCGACACTTCTACAAGCTTTACGCGCATGGCTTCATGCGCGTGCGCCTTAGAATTGATTCCGCGAGCACTTCGGGCGGGGGCCATGGCAGAGCAACGCGTCGAGATCGATCCTGCGGATGAGATGCCGGAGCTGCTCACCTTTGTGAGCGCGTATTGGGCTGAGAAACGCGGCGGGCGGGAGATTCCGCGCCGCGCGGATATCGTTCCCTCCGAACTGAAACCGCATCTTTCGGACATTCTTCTCGCGGACGTCGTCGATGGCGGGCGGGATTTCCGGTACCGCCTGGTCGGCGGCCGCTTGCACAGGTCTTTTTCCGGAAACCCGACCGGCAAGCTCATGAGCGAAACGCTTGTGAACTTCGGCCGCGAAACCGTGCGACAGACGATAGATTCCTACGCGATGGTCATCGCAAGGCGGCGGCCAGTGCGGATACGCGCTCCGGGCTCCGCCTATGCGCAGGATCTGAAAACCGTCGATGCCATTCTCACACCGCTCTCGGACGACGGCGTGAACGTGAACATGATCTTCGGCGCTTTCCAGTTCATCTGGAACAAGGCCATGAAGGATGCCGTCGCGCGCAGGGACGATGCGGAAGAATTCGAGATGAGAAAAGCTCTCGGCTCCGGCCTCTGACAAAAAAGAAAGCCGCGGCTTTGGGGCCGCGGCTTTCGAACTTCGAAAAGACGAAAACTACGCTTCCGCTTCTTCGCCTTCTTCCGCTTTCGGACCGGCGCCTTCGTCGAAGAGCTCCTCGGCCGCGACTTTGGCTTCGGCGGAGGCCTCTTCCTCGGCAGTACGGTCGGCGAGCACATCTTCGCCACGGGCCTGACGTTCGGCTTCGTCTTCCGTGCGCGCGACGTTGATCGTCACGGCCACGCGGACTTCCGGGTGCAGCACGACGGAAACCGGGAACAGGCCGATCGTCTTGATCGCCTTGTCCAGCGGCACCTGCGTGCGGGAGACGGTGACGCCGCCGGCCGTGATGGCATCGGCGATGTCGCGCGGGGAAACCGAGCCATAGAGCTGGCCGCGATCGCCCGCCTGACGGATCAACGAGAACGTCTGACCGTCGAGCTTCTTGCCGACTTTCTCCGCTTCGCCCTTGGCCTTCAGGTTGGACGCTTCGAGCTGCGCCTTCTGGGTCTGGAAGAATTCACGGTTCGCCTTGGTGGCGCGCAGCGCTTTCTTCTTCGGCAAAAGGAAGTTGCGGGCGAACCCGTCCTTCACCTTCACCTCGTCGCCCATCTGGCCGAGCTTTTCGACTCTTTCGAGCAGGATCACTTGCATGGTGGTTCTCCTACTTCACGACGTAGGGCAGCAGCGCCATGAAGCGCGCGCGCTTGATCGCGTTGGCGAGCAGGCGCTGCTTCTTGGTCGACACGGCCGTGATGCGCGACGGCACGATCTTGCCGCGCTCGGAGATGAAGCGCTGCAGCAGCTTCACGTCCTTGTAGTCGATTTTCGGCGCGTTGGCGCCCGAGAAGGGGCAGGTATTCTTGCGACGGAAGAAGGGACGGCGCGCGCCGCCGCCATCACCGCCACGGCCGCCTTCGCGTCCACCGCGATCTCCGCGCTCAGCGCGTTCTCCACCGAAACTCATTGTGCCGCTCCTTCCGCTGCTTCGCCTTCCGGCTTGTCGTCGCGGCGGTTCTTGTTGGAAGACTGCTCGAACTTGTCCACCTTCACGGTGATGTAGCGCAGCACATCTTCGTTGATCTTCAGCTGGCGCTCGAGCTCGTGAACCGCCTTGCCCGGAGCGTTGATGTTGAGGAGCACGTAGTGCCCCTTGCGGTTCTTCTTCAGGCGATAAGCCAGTCCGCGCAGGCCCCAATATTCCTGCTTCTCGACCTTGCCGCCTTCGCCTTCGATGATGGTCTTGAGATGGGTCGCCAGCGCGTCCACCTGCTGCGCGCTGATATCCTGGCGCGCGATCAGGAGATGCTCGTAAAGAGCCATTCCTTTAAGTCCCTGTTTTGGCTACGGAACTTCACCGGGCGGGATGCCTGGAGAAGCTTTGGTTCGCGTGGACGCCGGACCATCCGGCATGGACCCCGAAAAGGGCCTCCCGCGACCGCAGCCGCTTGAAGGGCGGGCGTATAGCGGAATTGGGGGTATAGAGGCAAGGCAGACGGAAAGAGGCTGGGATGACGCTGAATATCTATACTTTTGTCGGGTTCGTCGGGGCCCTGGTGGTGGTCCTGGCCTATTGGGCCAACCAGGCGGACCGCCTGCCATCCCATGACTGGCGCTTTCCGGCCGCGAACCTTGGCGGGTCCATCCTCATATTGGTGTCGCTCTACGATGCCTGGAACTGGCCGTCTGTGGTGATCGAACTCTTCTGGGCGACGATCAGCATCTATGGGCTTTTGCGCGCACGCGCCGCTCAGTGAATCAGCTGCGCTTCGTATTGTGAAAACTCGGGGAGGATATTGCGCGACCACTGCGCGATCTTCTCGCCCACGGACTCCAGACCTTCGCCTTTTTGCGATCCGGCGGAGGTCGCGAGCAGCGTCTGTGTGAGGACGACGGCGATTGTCGCGGGATCGAAGTCCTGCGAGTCCGCCTCCAGTTCGGCGAAGCGAATCTTCTGGTCCAGTTCCGCGAGACGAAGAAGAAATAAAGCTTCTCTTTCTCTTTTGGGTGAAACTGCGGCGAGCCGGGTTATGGTCACCGTGCATTCGCGCAGGACGCGGCGGGCGATGTCCTGCTGGATTTGCAACGGTTGGGTCCGTGCGGCGTCGAATGCGCGCTGCGCGCGCAGAACTTCCGCCTTCAACTTCCGTTTTTCCTGAACTTGCGCGAATCCAAACATGTCCACTCGTCCCTCGTCCTGTTCAGAACTCGGACAGGCGGGTGCCGGTTCTGCGCCGCAACAGGGAAAATTTCGGGAACCAAAACCGGCGATTCGCGTATTGCCGCTCAGTCGAAGGGCGCTGTCGCTTACGGCAGCGCCCTTGCTTCAGGCTACGGGAGACGCGCGTGGCGGTAGCTCCGTTTTAGCCGACCGGCCCGGCGGGCGGGCCCGTCCTTGTTGCCCTCGGCCACGAACGGGCTGGGCAAGCGAACGCTCCTCCCATGCCGCAGGGCGCGTCAACGCAAAAATATGACCGCACGTCAGTCGCAAGCTTTCGCAAAAGCACTTAAGTTCCGTGCATGGTCGAGATCCTGCCGCCATTGCCACCAAGCGATCCGCATCTGCGCTGGAAATTCCTGCGCGATGTTCTGGTGTTCCAGCTCAAATTGATTCTGGGCAACTTGCAGAATTTTGTGCTCGTGCCCGTTTCGCTTGCCGCCGCCGTTCTCGATCTCTTCATCAAGGGCGGGCGCGAAGGCGAGAAGTTCTACAAGGTGATGGATTGGGGCCGGCGCACCGACGAGATGATCAACGTCTACAGCGCCATCGGCGGTTATCACGCCACCGGCGGCGACAATGAACGCGCCATGTATGGCGACTTCACCGTGGACACGATCGTCGAGAAGGTCGAAGGCGCGATCGTGCGCGAATATCAAAAAGGCGGCACGGCGGCCAACATCAAAGGCGCTGTTGATCGCGCGATCGACGGCATGCAGTCGCATGGCGACAAGCACAAGGAAAAGTTCGACGACGCGATGCAGCGCACCGACGAAGCGATCCGCCGCGCGACGGACAAGTTCAAGCCGAAACCGGATTTCGATCCCGGCAGGGATTAAGCGCCGAGGAATCCTTCGAGCACGTTCACGGTGTTCACGCCGAGATGCTCGATGTTGTAACCGCCTTCGAACACGAAGACCGATGGCAATCCCGCGCGGCCGATGACTTCGCCCATGCGCAGATAATCTTCCGTCGTGATCTTGAAGCGGCAGATGGGGTCGCCTTCGAACGTGTCGAGGCCGAGCGAGACGAGAAGAACGTCGGCGCCGTAATCTTTCACCGCTTTCAGTGCGCGGTCGAGCGCGTGGGAATATTCCGGCCACGCGGTCTTCTTCGCGAGCGGGAAATTCATGTTCTGCTCTTCGCCCACGCCTTCGCCTTTCTCGTCCGCATAGCCCAGATAATGCGGATAGGCGAAAGAGGGATCGGCGTGAATGGACGCGAAGAACACATCGTTGCGGCGATAGAAGATCGCCTGCGTGCCGTTGCCGTGGTGGTAATCGACATCGAGGATTGCGGGACGGCGTCCTTGATCCAAGAGCCACTGCGCTGCGATGGCGACGTTGTTGAGATAGCAATAGCCGCCATACACATCGCCGCTGGCGTGGTGGCCGGGCGGGCGCGCCAGTGCGAAGGCCGCGCGCTCGCCGCCATGCACCGCTTCCGATGCCGACAGCGCGATGTTCACCGCTTCGCGCGCGGCGCTCCATGTGCCTTTGCCGATGGGCGTCGCGGTGTCGAAGCAATAGGAGCCGAGCTGCTTTTCGATATCGCCGTCGCGCATTTCGCGCAGGCCGCGCGCGGGCCATACCGACGGCACCGCATCCGCATCATCGTTCCAGTATTTCTCGCGCCATTTGGGATAAGCGCCGGTGAGGAAGCGCACGAAGTCGTTGTCGTGGATGCGCAGGATCGGTTCGTCGCTGAACGCTTTCGGTTTCAGCAGCGGCCCGATCTTCCGTTCTTCGAGGCGGCGCTTCACTTGCTCGACGCGTTCGGGAATTTCGACAGCGGGCGTGGCGCGGCCCTGTTCGAATTCTTCCTTCGGGGAATGTTCCAGATGCGTGGCGGCGTAGAAGGTTTTCATGGGCGAAGAGGACTTCAAAGCTTCCGTAAAGGCAAGTTGTTTGCGCTTCGCATTTGAGCGGTCCGCGCTAAGCTTGTCCAAAAGAAAAAGACATTGGGAGGACGGGCATGGCACTCAAGACTCCACAACAATACGTCGAAAGCCTGCGCGACGGGCGCGTGACGTTCTGGGATGGCGAGAACATTCCCGACATCACCAAGTTTCCACGCTTCCGTGTCCCCATCGCGCTCACCGCCAAAGATTATGAGTACGACGATCCGGAACTGGGCGCGTTGCGCCGCTACAAGACGGAAGAGGGCGGTGACGCGCATCGCATCTACCAGATCCCGCGCAACACCGAAGAGTTGAACAAGCGCGTCGAACTTCTCGGCCACACCTCCATCGGCACCGCCGTCTCGTCGGTGTTCATGGCGCTGATGAGCGTGAAGGACCAGGTCGCGGCGGTGAACCCGCAATATGGCGAGAACATCGAGCGCATGTATCGCTATTGCCGCGACAACGATCTGCGCGGCGCCGAAGTGATCACCGATCCCAAAGGCGACCGCAAACGCCGCGCGCATGAGCAGGACGATCCCGATCTCTATGTGCGCGTGGTGGAGCGGCGGAAAGACGGCATCGTGGTGCGCGGCGCCAAGCTGCACATCACCGCCGCCAGCGTGATCCACGAACTCGTCGTGATGCCGACGAAAGGCATGCGGCAGGATGAAACCGACTATGCTGTGTCGTTCTCCATTCCCGTAAACACGCCCGGCGTGAAGATCATCAACCGCAACTTCGCGCCCGCTGAGCTGAATGCGTTCGATTATCCGGCAAGCTCACACCATTCGATGCCGGAAGGCTTCGTGATCTTCGACGATGTGTTCGTGCCGTGGGATCGCGTGTTCCTGGCGGGTGAGGTGCAACTGGCGAGCAAGCTGGCGCAGTCGTTGGGCTTGTGGGAGCGCACCGGCGGCGTGATCGGCGCGGTGGAGACGAGTGAATTGTTCGTCGGCCTCGCGCAGCTTGTCACGGAAATGCAGGGCAAGGAGAACGACGCGGTGGCGCAAGCCTCCATCGCCGAGCTTATCACCTATGCGCAGATGCTGAAGATGTCTCTCGATTATGCCTGCCGGCATTACGAGAAGACCGAGAGCGGCATGGTCTATCCCAACACGCTCGCGATCAACGCCGCGAAATACTACTACGCGGCGAATTACCATCAGACGGTGAAATATCTGCATGATCTGTCCGGCGGACTGGTGCTCACGCTCCCGGGTGAAGCGGATTTGCGCAATCCGGAAAGCGGCAAATACATCCGCAAATATCTGCACACCAAGCAGAGCGTGGACGTGGAGCAGCGCATGCGCGTCTACAATCTCATCCGCGATCTCACGGCCGATGCGTATGGCGGCTGGCATTTCGTGGTAGCGCTGCAGGCGGGCGGCGGCTTGCCGGCGCAGCGCTTCATGATGAACCGCACCTACGACATCAAAGGCGCGAAAGAGAAGGCGTTGCGCGCAGCGGGCGTGAAGCTCTAGCGCGGCTGCTTCTCGACGAGCCGCTTCAGACGGCCGAGATCGCCTTGCAGGGTTCGTTTCAGGAAGGCTTCCGCGCCCGGTATTACGAGCGTCGCGCCCGCGTGGCGGATGGTGACGGTTGAGCCGGTGCCGTCCGGCATGAGGGTGTAAGTGACCTCGCCGGTCATCGGGCCTTCGACATATTTGAACGCGAACTTCGCGTCCGGTTCATGCGCCGTAGTTTCGGTGACCCACGCGAAATCGCGGCCCCAGAACGCACCGTGGCGTTTTACGCGCGTGCTGATGGTGGTGGGATCGCCTTCGAACGGCTCGACCTTCTTGGCGCCGTCGATCCATTTGGTGTCGTTCGCGGGGTCGAACATGATCCGCGCCACAACGGCGGGCGCGCGATCGATCTTCTGCTTCACGACGATATCGGACATGCGCCGATTATAGAGACGTCATCCCGCCTGCAAAAGGATTGCGCCAATAACGATTCCGCCTGCCGCGAGCCAGCGGCGCGCGTTCATGTGCTCGCCGAGGAAGCGCATGGCAAGTGCGGTGCCGAACAGCACGCTCGTCTCGCGCAAGGCCGCGATTTGGGCAATCCCGCCAAATCGGTAGGCCAGCATGGCTGCGCCGTAGCTGGTGACGCCGAGAATGCCGAGGACGATGCCGAGCTTCCATTCCCTGCGCGCTTCGCGGATCACGGCGCGGCCGCGAATGCCTGGCGCGGTGACGCAGACCGTGACCGCATGCACGATGTAGAACCACAGCACATAAGAAAGAGGATTGGGCACGCTGCGCACACCACTGGCGTCGATCAGCGTATAGCTGCCGATGGTAACGCCCGTGGCAAGCGCGAAACCTATACCTTTCAACGCGCCATCCGTTGCACGGTGGGATATGCCGATGGCGATGACCCCGCCGCACACCATGGCGATCCCCAGAAGCTCAAGCGCGGGTGGATGCTCATGCAGGAGCAGCACTGAACCGATGGCCGTGAAGAGCGGGCCGGTGCCGCGCGCCACGGGATACACGGCGCTGAACGCCGCCGTCTCATAGGCTTTCACAAGCAGCAATTCATAGAAGGCGTGGACGAAAGCCGTGCCCGCGAGAAACCACAGGGCCATTCCCGAAGGAAGCGGCACATAAAAGAGAGCGGGTGCGACCAGCACCGCGGAGAAAATCCCCGTCAGCATCCGCATGGCGTATTTGTCGTCCGCCCGCTTCGTCAGGATGTTGACGATGGCGTGGGTGACGGCGGATAGAAGGATAAGCGGCAGGGCGATCGACACGCCCGGAGCATCGGGAGTGGGACATGGCGGCGCAAGGCCTCAATCGCGATCTGATCGGCGTTCCGGGCGGACGTGCCATGCTCGCAACGCCTGCGCTGATCATCGATCTTGACGCGATGGAAAGAAACATCGCCGCGATGGCGGCGCATGCGAAGAAGAACAACATCGCGCTGCGCCCGCACGCGAAGACTCACAAGTGCTCCGAGATTGCCAAGCTACAAGCTGCTGCCGGTGCGCTGGGCATCTGCTGCGCCAAGCTGGGCGAGGGCGAGGCGCTGGCGGACGCGGGCATTGAATCCATTCTGCTCACATCGCCCGTGGTGACGGAGCGTGGTATCGCGCGCGTGATGGCGTTGAACGCGAAGATCGGCGAGCTGCGCATCACCTGCGACAACGCTTCGGTCGCGAAAAAGTTGGACGAAGCGGCGGGCCGGAGCGGCAAGAAACTGAAAGTGGTCGTCGATATCGATCCGGGTTTGGGTCGCACCGGCATTCGTCCGGGCGATGGCGCCGTCGCGCTGGTCGAGCAGATCGTGAAAAGCGCCCATCTCGAGTTTGCCGGACTGCAGTGTTACGCAGGCCAGGTGCAGCACATGGAATC
>JBQCJO010000062.1:0-3634 GCA_051952735.1 Rhizomicrobium sp. | reverse complement strand
CCGAACATGATGCCCTGGTCGCCCGCGCCTTCATCCTTGTTGCCCGAGGCATCGACGCCCTGCGCGATATGCGCGGATTGCGCGTGCAGCAGGACTTCGACTTTCGCGTTCTTCCAGTGAAAGCCTTCCTGCTCGTAACCGATATCCTTGATCGCCTGGCGCGCAACCTCCTCGACTTCCGCCGGGCCGACAGACTTGGGACCGCGCGTTTCGCCCGCGATGATGACGCGGTTTGTGGTGCACATCGTCTCGCACGCCGCGCGGATATCCCACGGGCTCATGCCGACCTTGGGGCCTTCGCGGAAGAACAGGTCCACCACTTCATCGGAAATGCGGTCGCTGACCATGTCGGGATGGCCCTCGGAAACGCTCTCGCTGGTGAAGAGATAGTTCTGCCGCATCTGGCTGAAGCCTTTGTTCTGGAAGAAAAGCGGCGCGACTTTTTGCAAGGATTGGCCGGGGGGTCAACTGGAAGCCGTTGTCACACGGGTCTAGGATCGAAAAGCCGCAAAAACGGGGTGAAACATGCCGGTTCCTTTCCAGGGCGGATGCCGCTGCGGGGCGATCCGCTATGAAGTCTTAGCCGCGCCCATCGCCGTCATGGATTGCCATTGCCGCGATTGCCAATACGCATCGGGCGGGAGCCACACCACCGCCGTCGTGGTTCCGGCCACGGCGTTCAAGCTCACCCAAGGCACGCCCAAGCGCTTCTTCACCACCGGCGATTCCGGACAGCAGGCCGCGCGCGGCTTTTGTGACAATTGTGGGACCCCGTTGTTCAGCGAGCCGCCGGGCGGCCAGATGTGGGTTGTGAAAGCCGGAACGCTGGACGATCCAAGCTGGCTTCAGGTCGGTGGCGCTCTTTATACAAAGAGTGCGCAGCCTTGGGCGCATATCGACCCGAACAAGCTGCAGTTCGAAAGAATGCCGCCCGGCGCGCCCGGGGTTCGGTAACGCTCACAATATAAAGCGCGACAGATCCTGATCCTTGGCGAGGTCCTCGACGCGAGCCTTCACATAGGCGGCGTCGATCTTCAGCGTGGTGTTGGAATTGTCGGTGCCGGTGAAGCTGATCTCGTCCAGCACGCGCTCCATCACCGTGTGCAGGCGGCGCGCACCGATGTTCTCCACCGTGGCGTTCACTTGTGCCGCGATATCGGCCAGCGCTTCGATGCCGTCGTCGGTGAAGCTGAGCGTGACGCCTTCGGTGCCCATGAGCGCGGTGTATTGCTTGATGAGGCTGGCTTCCGGCTCGGTGAGGATGCGGCGGAAGTCTTCGCGCGATAACGCTTTCAACTCGACGCGGATCGGAAGACGGCCCTGCAGTTCGGGCAACAGGTCCGATGGCTTGGCCGTGTGGAACGCGCCCGACGCGATGAAGAGGATGTGATCGGTCTTCACCGGGCCGTGCTTGGTGGCGACCGTTGTGCCTTCGATCAGCGGCAGCAGATCGCGCTGCACGCCTTCGCGGCTGACATCGCCGCCGCCGCGCATTTCCGAGCGGGCGCATATCTTGTCGATCTCGTCGAGGAAGACGATGCCGTTCTGCTCCACGCTTTCGATGGCGTCGCGAACGATCGAGTCGTTGTCGAGCAGCTTGTCGGCCTCTTCGGCCACCAGCGGCGCATGCGCTTCCGCCACCGTCATGCGGCGCGGCTTGGACTTGCCGCCGAAGGCTTTGCCGAAGATGTCGCCGAGCCCAACCATGCTGATCTGCGCGTTCGGCATGCCGGGAATTTCGAAGGACGGCATGCCGCCGGCATCCTTCATCTCGATCTCGACTTCCTTGTCGTTGAGCTCGCCATTGCGCAACTTCGTACGAAAATTTTCGCGCGTCGATGCGCTGGAGCCCGCGCCGACCAATGCATCGAGCACACGTTCTTCCGCGCGCGCTTCGGCCTGCGCTTCGACATCGCGGCGCTTCTTCTCGCGCACCTGGCCGATGGCGATTTCCACGAGATCGCGGCCGATCTGCTCCACGTCACGGCCGACATAACCGACCTCGGTGAATTTCGTCGCTTCGACCTTCAGGAACGGCGCTTCGGCAAGGCGTGCAAGACGGCGCGAGATTTCGGTTTTCCCGACGCCGGTGGGGCCGATCATCAGAATGTTCTTCGGCAGAACTTCTTCGCGCAGCGCTTCGGGAAGCTGCTGGCGGCGCCAGCGGTTGCGCAGCGCGATGGCAACGGCACGCTTGGCATCCTGCTGGCCGACGATGAAGCGGTCGAGTTCGGAAACAATCTCGCGCGGTGTGAAGAACGAAGTCATACAGAATCGAGGCTTTCAATCACGATGTTATCATTGGTGTAGATGCAGATATCGGCAGCGATCTTCATCGCGCGTTTGGCGATGTCTTCCGCGCTCGCGCCCGAGTCGAACAACGCCTTGGCAGCGGAAAGCGCATAAGGCCCGCCGGAGCCAATGCCGATCAAACCATCTTCCGGCTCCACAACATCGCCGGTGCCGGAAAGAATAAGAGAAGTCTTCGCGTCGGCCACCGCCATCATGGCCTCGAGACGGCGCAGATAGCGGTCCGTCCGCCAGTCCTTCGCCAATTCCACGCAGGCGCGCGCGAGGTTGCCCGGATGCTGCTCCAGCTTGGCTTCCAGCCGTTCGAACAGCGCGAAGGCATCGGCGGTGGCGCCCGCGAAACCGGCAATGACATCGCCCTTGCCGAGACGGCGCACCTTGCGCGCATTGGCCTTCATCACCGTGGCGCCCAGAGTGACTTGCCCGTCGCCCGCGACGACGACCTTGCCGCCTTTGCGGACGGATAGAATGGTGGTTGAGCGCCAGCGCTGGTCTTCGGATTGGGTCATTTCCGCTTAATCCATAGGGCTGTTATATGGGGGCTTACGGATTCAAATAGGCCTCGCCCATGCGCACCGCAACCGTGGAACGAAAGACGCGGGAAACCGAGATCGCTGTTTCGCTGGACCTCGACGGGTCGGGCGATTGCGATATCGAGACCGGCATCGGCTTTCTCGATCACATGCTGGAAAGCTTCGGCCGCCATTCGATGCTGGACCTGAAGGTCCGCGCGGAAGGCGATCTGCATATCGACTTCCACCACACCACCGAAGACACCGGCATCGTCATCGGCCAGGCGGTGAAGAAGGCGCTGGGCGATTTCGCCGGCATCACGCGCTTCGGCACCGCGCTCATCCCGATGGATGAAACGCTCACGCGCGTGGCGATCGATGTGTCCAACCGGCCTTATCTGGTGTGGAAGGTGAAAATCCCCGGCGCGAAGCTGGGCGATATGGACACCGAGCTGTTCAAAGAATGGTTTCAGGCGTTCGCGCAGAACGCCGGCATCACGCTGCATGTCGAAAATCTCTATGGCGAAAACAGCCACCACATTGTGGAGAGCTGCTTCAAGGGTTTGGCACGCGCGCTGCGTCAGGCGGTAACGCCAGATGAGCGGCTGGAGGGTGGCGTTGCAAGCACCAAGGGCACGTTGAGCGACGAGTAAAAACCCCAAGAATGGGCTCTATGACGAAGCGTCATAATCGTGACGCTGGCGTCATTTTTATTGAAATCTTCAGGGACGAGTCCCATACTCCTCTCAGAGCATCGCCACTCGAGCCTGCTGGAGAGACCTATGGTCCAGATCACCAAAGACAATGCCTAT
>JBQCJO010000061.1:0-2806 GCA_051952735.1 Rhizomicrobium sp. | reverse complement strand
CTGCCAGATGCTGCGTGAAGGCTAGCGTCTCGTGCCGCGTGACCTGCTCGATCTCGACGATGCGGTCGGGGCTGATTTTTGCCGCGTTGCCCTTCTTCCAGATCTCGGCGGCGGCCTCCTTCGGGATGACGCCCAGTTCCGCCATCGCATCGGCGGCATGCGCTTCGATCTCGAAATGAATGCGGTATTTGGTTTCGTCCGACCAGATCGCCACCATGTCCGGACGGGAGTAACGCGGGATCATTCAAATGTCTCCGAGGCCGCCGAGGGCCAGATATTTGATCTCAACATAATCTTCGATGCCGTATTTGGAGCCTTCGCGGCCGATGCCCGATTCCTTCACGCCGCCGAACGGCGCCACTTCGGTGGAGATGATGCCTTCGTTGATGCCGAGGATTCCGTAGTCCAGCGCTTCGGCAACGCGGAAGATGCGGCCGACATCGCGGGCGTAGAAATAGGCGGCGAGGCCGAATTCGGTGTCGTTGGAAATGCGGATGGCTTCGTCATCCGTCTTGAAGCGGAAGAGTGTGGCGACGGGGCCGAAGATTTCCGTTTTCGCGATGTCCATCGCGGGCGTCACGTCTTTCACCAAGGTCGGTTCGAAGAACTGGCCTTTCACGCGCTTGCCGCCCATCGTCACTTTCGCGCCGTGCGATGTGGCGTCTTTCAGCAGCGCCTCGACCTTCTCCACCGCATCCTCGGTGATGAGCGGGCCTTGGGTGACGCCGTCTTCAAAGCCGTCGCCGACTTTCAACTTGGCGATGCGAGCGGAGAGCTTTTCGGCAAACGCGTCATAGACCTTATCCTGCACCAGGATGCGGTTCGCGCAGACACAGGTCTGGCCCATGTTGCGGAATTTGGAGGCCATTGCGCCGTCGGCCGCAGCATCGAGATCGGCGTCATCGAACACGATGAACGGCGCGTTGCCGCCCAGCTCCAGCGACACCTTCTTGATGGTGCCGGCGCATTGCTTCATCAGGATCTTTCCGACTTCGGTCGATCCGGTGAAGGAGAATTTGCGCACGATCGGATTTTGCGTGAGCTCCATGCCGACCTCGGACGACCTGGCTGTCGTCACGACGTTGAACACGCCTTTGGGTATGCCCGCGCGATGCGCGAGTTCGGCGAGCGCCAGCGCGGAGAGCGGCGTCTCGCCGGCGGGCTTGATCACGAAGGTGCAGCCGGCCGCGAGCGCGGGCGCGCATTTGCGCGTGATCATGGCGTTGGGGAAATTCCACGGCGTGATCGCGGCGACGACGCCGATGGGCTGTTTCAACACGATCAGCCTGCGGCCCGCGGCGTTGGTGGGGATCACATCGCCATAGATGCGCTTGCCCTCTTCGGCGAACCATTCAATGAAGCTTGCGCCGTAAGCGACTTCGCCGCGCGTTTCCGCCAAGGGCTTGCCCTGCTCCGCCGTCATGATCGCGGCGAGGTCTTCCTGGGCTCCCATGATGAGCTCGAACCATTTGCGCAGCAGCGCGGCGCGTTCTTTCGCGGTCTTCTTTGCCCAGGCGGGGAAAGCATCCTGCGCGGCTTCAATCGCGGCGCGCGCATCGGCGCCGGTGAGATCGGCGACGTCGGCGAGTTTCTCGCCGGTCGAGGGATTGGTGACGGCGAAGGTCTTGGCGCCTTTGCTCCACGCGCCGTTCACATAGGCGTCGGATTTGAGAAGCGCTGCGTCTTTCAGTTTGAGCATGACGGACCTCGCGAAAAGCCTCTTGGGCCAGCCCCTCGAAGGGGGTGTTCTAGAGCATGGCCTCCGCCGATAGAAGCGCCGCGGAAAGCGGCATTTTGGGCCGGAAAACCACGCCAAAAGAATGCCGGAAAGAATGAAGGGGTGGCTCTTGCGAGCCACCCCTTCGGGAGCCGTTCCCCCTGCCAGTAGGGAACAGGCAAACCTTTGAATGTCAGCCCGCCTGTCCCGGCGGGAAAATCATTCTTCCTCGGCGTCTTCGTCCTTCTCCTCGCCATGGGCCAGAACCTCGCCGATCAGACCGACGCTGCCGCGGATCGCGGTTTCGATTCTGTCGGCGGTTTCCGGATGCTCTTTCAGGAAGGTCTTGGCGGCTTCGCGGCCCTGGCCGATGCGCTCGCCGTCATAGGAGAACCACGAGCCGGATTTCTCCACGATGTTGGCCTTCACGCCGAGATCGAGAAGCTCGCCGGTCTTGGAGATGCCCTGACCGTACATGATGTCGAACTCGACCTGCTTGAACGGCGGCGACACCTTGTTCTTCACCACCTTCACGCGCGTCTGGTTGCCGACGACTTCGTCGCGGTCCTTGATCGCGCCGATGCGGCGGATGTCGAGGCGGATCGACGAATAGAACTTCAGCGCGTTGCCGCCCGTCGTCGTTTCCGGATTGCCGAACATGATGCCGATCTTCATGCGGATCTGGTTGATGAAGAGAACGATCGTGTTGGACTTGGAGATGTGGCCGGTGAGCTTGCGCAGGGCCTGGCTCATCAGGCGGGCCTGAAGGCCGGGGAGCTGATCGCCCATTTCGCCTTCGAGTTCGGCCTTGGGCGTCAATGCCGCGACCGAGTCCACCACCACGATGTCGACACCGCCGGAGCGCACCAGCGTGTCGGTAATTTCCAGCGCCTGCTCGCCCGTGTCGGGCTGCGAGATCAGCATCTCGTCGATGTCGACGCCGAGCTTCTTGGCATAAACCGGATCGAGCGCATGTTCCGCGTCCACATAGGCCGCGATGCCGCCCTTCTTCTGGATCTCCGCCACGACATGGAGCGCCAGGGTCGTCTTGCCGGACGATTCCGGGCCGTACACTTCGATGACGCGGCC
>JBQCJO010000060.1:0-5466 GCA_051952735.1 Rhizomicrobium sp. | reverse complement strand
CATGACCACGAAAAATGGAAGCGCCGACTATGGTTTCGGTCTCTTCATCGATTCGATCTTCGGTCAGCCGCGAATTGGCCACACCGGCGGCGCGCAGGGTTACACGACCGCCGACGAATATTTCCCGAAACAGAACGTGCGCGTCATCGCCTTTACGAATCTGGGCGACGAGATCCCCGAAGCCGGCGAGGCGCTCACCAACGTGATCTTCGCCGATCTATATCCTGGTATCGTCGCGAAAGCGCGAACATCCGCCCCCGGCCAAAACGCCAAGATCACCCACACAGTGCGCGCTGCGTTCCGGGAATTGCAGACCGGCAAGGGCTATGCGCGCTTCGATGCCCGCCTCCAAGGCAAGCTCGCGAACGGCGCCGGCGCGAGATTTGTGGCCGGCTTGCGCCCGTACGGCGCTCCCACCGCGATCACGTTCAAGGGCACCCGGAAGGACGCGAAAGATACCTGGTACGATTATGTGATGCAGTTCGGTCCGGGCGTGTTCCTGCCCTTTGCCGCAAAGATCGATCCGGATGGAATGGTGGCGGGTTTCTCGATCGGATAATCGCCGGGACCGCCGGAAACCCCGACTCGCAATTTCCGGGGCGAGGCCCTATATCCCCGCTTGGAAGTCGGCGGGCGCATCGCTCGCTAACCTGGTCAGGCCGGGAACGGAGCAGCCATACCGAATCCGACGCGGGTCGCCGGCTTCCACCTCATCCACAGCTAACGCCGAAATAGCCGCGCAGCCCGCGCCGGCCTTGCTATAGTCGCCCCATGGCTGATGACGAAAACCTCGGATTTGCGATCGACACCCCGCAAAAAGGGGAAGCGTACCGCGTTCTGGCGCGCAAATACCGGCCGCAGGATTTTACCGGGCTGATCGGGCAGGAGGCGCTGGTCCGCACGCTGTCCAACGCCTTCGCCACGGGCCGCATCGCCCATGCCTTCATGCTGACGGGCGTGCGCGGCGTGGGAAAAACCACCACCGCGCGCATCATCGCCCGCGCGCTCAACTGCATCGGGCCGGACGGCAAGCGGACCGAGCCGACCATCCATCCCTGCGGCGTGTGCGAGCCCTGCATCGCCATCGCCGAAAGCCGCCACATCGATGTGCTGGAAATGGACGCGGCCTCGCGCACCGGCATCGACGACATCCGCGAGATCATCGACGGCGCGCGCTATGCCCCCGCGAGCGCACGCTACAAGGTCTATATCATCGACGAAGTGCACATGCTGTCGAAGCAGGCCTTCAACGGGTTGCTCAAGACGCTGGAAGAGCCGCCGCCGCATGTGAAGTTCATCTTCGCCACCACCGAAATCCGCAAAGTGCCGGTGACGGTGCTGTCGCGCTGCCAGCGCTTCGATCTGCGCCGCATCGAAACGCCGGAGCTGGTGGCGCATCTGAAAGTCATCGCCGGCAATGAAGGCGTGAAGATCGAGGACGGCGCCTTGGCGTTGGTCGCGCGCGCGGCGGAAGGTTCGGTGCGTGACTCGCTCTCGCTGCTGGATCAGGCCATCGCCCATCAGGAAGGCGAGACGATCAACGCCGAAAGCGTGCGCGGCATGCTGGGCCTCGCGGATCGTGGCCGCGTGCTCGATTTGTTTGAGAAAGTGATGGGCGGCAAGATCGCCGAAGCGCTTACCGATCTGTCGCAGCTTTACGATGTCGGCGCCGATCCGCTGGTCGTTATGCAGGATCTGCTGGAGACGACACATTTCCTCACGCGCCTGAAAGTCGCGCCGGATGCGGAAGGTTTCTTCGATGGTGGATCATCGGAAGCCAAGCGCGCCGCCGAGATGGCGGGTAAGCTTTCGGTGCCATCACTGACACGCGCATGGCAGTTGCTGCTCAAAGGTTTGTTCGAGGTGCGTGACTCCACGCATCCGCTGAAGGCTGCCGAGATGGCGCTGATCCGCCTGGCCTATGCCGCCGATCTTCCGCCGACCGACAAGCTGGTGCGCGATGTGATAGATGGCGCGTCTGCGCCCGCGCCGCGCGGTCCTGCCGCGCCGTCGTCGGGCGGCGGTGCGCGCGCCATATCGTCATCGCAAGCGCCGATGGCACAACGCGCGCCGGAACCGACAATGGCGGTGCAGAACGGTCCGGTGCTGCGCACGCTCGAAGATCTGGCGGCACTCGCCGTGGCGAAAGGTTCGCCGATCCTGAAAGTGCATATCGAAAACGACATGCATCTTGTCAGCATGGAGCCGGGCCGCATCGAGTTTCGCCCGTCCGCCCGCGCGCCGCGCACGCTTTCCGGCGATCTGGCGCAGCGGTTGAAAGACTGGACGGGCCAGCGCTGGATGGTGACCGTCGCCAAGGATGGCGGCGCGCCGACGATTGCCGAATCCAAGAAGAGCGCGCATCAGGCCAAGCTCGATGCCGTGCTGCAGGAGCCGATGGTGCGCGCGGTGCTGGATCGTTTCCCCGGTTCGGAAGTGATCGCGGTGCGCGATCTGATGCAGGACGATATCGCGACGCCGGTGGTGGAAGACGAATCCGAATGAAGCGTGCCTTCTATTTTCCTCCCCCGTTTACGGGGGAGGGGGACCGCGAAGCGGTGGAGGGGGCGAGCCGCGCGCAATGCACCCTACACCTCGCTGCGCTCGGCACCTCCCCCGTAAACGGGGGAGGAAACTGATGGCGCAAGTTCAGGCCGGTCCCGAAATCGAGCGTTTGATTCAGCTCCTCTCCAATCTTCCGGGCCTGGGGCCGCGCAGCGCGCGCCGCGCAGCGCTGGCGCTGCTGAAGAAACGCGAGCAGTTGCTGGAGCCCCTGGGCACCGCGATGCGCGATGCGGCGGCGGCGATCAAGACGTGCGACGTGTGCGGCAATCTCGACACCTCATCGCCCTGTTCGCTGTGCAACGATCCGCGCCGCGACGCGCATGTGCTCTGCGTGGTGGAAGATGTGGCCGATCTGTGGGCGCTGGAACGCGCCAGCGTGTTTCGCGGCAAATATCATGTGCTGGGCGGCGCGCTCTCGGCGCTGGATGGCATCACGCCGGAAAAACTCAACATGGCACCCCTCATCGCGCGCGTGCGCGACGGCGTGGAAGAAGTCATCCTCGCGATGAACGCGACAGTCGAAGGCCAGACCACGGCGCACTATTTGATGGACGCACTCGCCGCTTCCACGGTGAAGGTCACGCGCCTCGCACATGGCGTCCCCGTCGGCGGCGAACTCGATTATCTCGACGAAGGCACGCTGAGCCACGCGTTTAAGGCGCGACGGTCTCTCTAGCTACATTGCTGTTGAGCATGGAGCATCTTTGCCGGATCAACCGTTTGAATGACGATATTTTCGGAGAGACAATTAGGGGGTGCTAATGAACTTCTTCCGGCGCTATGGGCTTGTAGCTTCCATCGTGATCGTGGCGATTGGAGTGGCATTACTTACCCCTCATCAAGCTCAATATGATGCCGCCAATCCCTATGCCTACGAGGAACCCACCCACCAAGTATCGAATTGGGATTGGGCCCTGACGGCGGCGATATCTGCCGCTATCTTCACCGGCGTCCTGGCTTTGATCGGCATGTTCCAAACTTGTGACACTCGCAAGAGTAATGAGCGACAGTTGCGAGCTTATGTTTCTGTCATAGCTTCCGGATTTGATGGAACAAGAACCGGAAAACGTGGCGGCCCGGCTTTTCAAATTGCTTTCCGCAATGCGGGGCAGACTCCAGCCAATAATGTGAGATGTTGGACCGGAGTGAAATTCCGTGACGACCCTCTGACAACAGATTTGCCACCCCATCCCAATCCGTCCCTCCAACGAACTACGCTCGGTCCCCAATGCGAAACCTTCGGGCATGGGGCCAAAGCCGACCCCCTCACGCCAGCCGAAGTTGCTGCCATGCAAGCGGGAAAGGAGGCCGTCTATTTTTATGGCTGCATCAATTATGACGACGTTTTCGGCAATCCCCGCGAAACCAATTTCCGCCTGATCTTTCGCGGCGACAGGGCCGCTCAATTGGAAAAGCACCAGGACGGCAATCACGCCACATAGCGCGGCATGCATCACGGCCCGCGCCTGACTTCAAGCAATAAAGTCGCGCCAAATTGGAAAGATAAATAGCCATGGTGGTAGGGTGCGGCACCAGTCAAGTACCGCATAATCGCCCTCAGATCTGACAAGAACAAAAGGTGTATGAACTGCCCGAATCGGCCTAGGGTGCGGGGCAGAGGAATTGCTCCATGACCATGATCGAAATTCTGGCCGTTGCGCTTGTGATGCTGGGTGTTGGCTGTGTGTTGGGCTGGTGGCTCACCTCGCGCAACCAGCCGCGCGATCTTTCGGTTGAGCTTGCCAACTCGCGCGAGAGCCTCGCCAAAGCCGAAGCGCGGCTGGAAGCGGCGGCGCGCGATAGCGCCGAACTCGAAAAAGCGAAGAGCGATCTGTCGTCGCTCAATATCGAACATGCCGGCCTGCGCGCGACCTTGGAAGCGCAGGAAAAGGCCAGCGCGGAAAAGACCGAGCAGCTTCTGAAACTGCGTGAGGAATTGCAGGCGCAGTTCAAGCTGCTGGCGAACGACACGCTGAAAGAGAATGTCGATCACTTCCTGAAGCAGGCGACGCAGCATTTCGAGAACCAGAAAGAGCTGACGAAATCCGAACATGCCGCGCGCACCAAGGAGATCGAAGCGCTGGTGAAGCCCTTGGGCGACACGCTCAAATCCTATGATGTGGCGCTCAAGGAAATCGAAAAGGCGCGCGACGAAAGCTATGGCGGCATCAAGCAGGCGCTGAACACCATCAACGCTCAGCATGGCGAAGTGAAGTCCGTCACTGCCAATCTGGTGAACGCGCTGCGGGCCTCGCCCAAGACGCGCGGGCGCTGGGGCGAGGAAACGCTGCGCCGGGTGATGGAAATGTCCGGCATGGTGGAGCACAGCGATTTCGAAACGGAAAAGCATTTCCGCGGCGAGGATGTTTCGCTGCGCCCCGATGCGTTGATCCATGTCTCCGGCGGGCGCACCATCGTGATCGACGCCAAGGCGCCGATCTCCGCCTATCTGGACGCGCTCAACGTGGCGACGGACGAGGAACGCGAAACGCTGCTGAAGCGCCATGCGTCGCAGTTGCGTGAGCGCCTCGCCAATCTCTCCAGCAAATCCTATTGGGAGAAGATTTCCGGCAGCACCGATTGCGTGGTGATGTTCGTGCCGGGCGACAATTTCGTCTCCGCCGCCTTCGAGCGCGATCCCGACTTGTTCGAAGACGCCATCAAGTCGCGCGTTCTGATCTGCACGCCCACCACCTTCATCGCGCTGGCCAAAGCCATCTCCTATGGCTGGCGGCAGGAGAAGCTGGCGCAGAACGCGCTCGATATCTCCAAGCTCGGCAAGGAGCTGTATGCGCGGCTCGCCACCTTGGGCGATCACGTCGCGGGGCTGGGCGATCAGATCAACAAGGCCGCGAAGAAGTACAACCAGATGGTCGGCAGCCTCGAAAGCCAGGTGATGCC
>JBQCJO010000059.1:0-6174 GCA_051952735.1 Rhizomicrobium sp. | reverse complement strand
TTTTTCTCGCGACGCCCGCGCTTGCGGCCAATGCGCCGCCGCAGCTTTCACCCTATGCGGCGAAGCAGCTCGACAAGCTCATGCCCAAGCTCGCCAAGGCCGGGTCGCCGGAAGCCGCCAAGCCCATCGAGGATCAGGTGCTGGTACTCTTCAACCAGTCCGGCAGCCCCAGCGTCGATTTGCTGATGGTTCGCGCCGCCGCCGCAACGCAGGCCGGCGACAAGGACACGGCATCGAAGCTCCTGGAATCGGTCACGGACATCGCGCCCGGTTTCGCGGAAGCGTGGCGCGTGCGCGGCATGATGGCGGCGGATGACGACAACGACAAGGAAGCCATCGTCTATCTCAACCGCGCGATCACGTTGAACCCGCACAATTTCCAGGCTTGTGCGCAGCTCGCTGGAATTCTCGCCGCCTATGGCGACAAGAAGCAGGCGCTCCAATATTACCGCAAAGCGCTCGCCATCGATCCTTATTACGAAGGACTCGACAAGGAAGTGCAGCAGCTTTCGCGCCAGGTCGAAGGCGAGAAGATCTGATCTTCGCAATGCGTGGCCGCTTCGTTTTCTTCGCGCTTCTTCTGCTGTCCGGCGCCGCGCATGCCGCGGAGCCGTCCATCGTCGGTGACTGGTATGAGGACGAGACCTACGACGGCCACCGCAATCAGGCGCTGGCGCATTTCCGTGCCGACGGCTCTTTCACGGTGCAATTTCGCGAATGTTACAAGACAGGCGCTCAGGATCGCCTCGATACCGGCCACTACACCTATTCCGGCGGCATGCTCCGCATGACCACCGAAACGCATGACGGCTTCTGGGTCTATGTCATCGACGACTACAAGACGTTGTCGAACGACGGCAAGAAGTGGATTTACAAGAGCGTCGCCGGCCTCGGCTTTCAGCAATACGGATCGATCACGTTCCACGACATCCGCGTGACACCGGACTCGAAAATGCCGGCCTGCGATCTGACGTCCTGAATTATTTGCCGCCGACGAACGCCACGCGCAGCAGGTTCGTCGCGCCGGGCGTCCCCAGCGGCACGCCCGCGGTGACGACGATGCGCTCGCCCGCTTTCGCGAAACCCTCGCGATAGGCGATCTCCGCGGCGCGTTCCACCACATCGTCCAGATCGTGCGCGTCTTCGGTGAGCACGCAGTGCAGTCCCCACGCGATGCAAAGCCGCCGTGCGGTTTCGATGGAGGGCGTCAGCGCGATGATCGGCGCTTCCGGCCGCTCGCGCGCCGCACGCAATCCCGTCGAGCCCGAACCCGTCCAGCTCACGATACACTTGGCATGGATGGTGTGCGTCACATCGTGCACCGCCTGCATGATCGCGTCCGGCGTCGTCTCCAGCGGCGTGTCGCGCTGGGCTTCGAGATAAGACTGGTAGAGAGGATCGTTCTCCACCGCGACGGCGGTGCGGTCCATCACATTCACCGCTTCCACCGGATAAGAGCCGGAGGCGGTTTCCGCCGAGAGCATCACCGCGTCCGCGCCGTCGAACACCGCCGTCGCCACGTCGGACACTTCCGCGCGCGTCGGCGTGGGCGCACCGATCATGGATTCCAGCATCTGCGTGGCGACCACGACGGGCTTTCCCGCCCGGCGCGCCGCGCGCGTGATCTGCTTCTGCCGTCCCGGCACCGCTTCCAGCGGTAATTCCACGCCCAGATCGCCGCGCGCCACCATCACCGCGTCGGACAATTCCAGAATGGCGTCGAGCGACTCGATCGCTTTGGGTTTTTCGATTTTCGCCAGAACGCCGGCACGCCCGCGCACCAGCTTGCGCAATTCGGCGACGTCGTCGGCCCGTTGTACAAACGACAGCGCGATCCAGTCCACACCGAGCGACAACGCCGCTTCGAGATCCGCTTTGTCCTTGTCCGTCATGGCGGAGAGCGGCAGCAGCGTGTCGGGCAGGTTCACGCCCTTCTTGTCTTTCAGCACACCGCCGACTTCCACGAAGGCTTCGGCACCATCGGGCTTGGAGGCAAAGGTGCGCAGCCGCACCTTGCCGTCATCGATCAACAAAACATGCTTCTGCTTCAGCGCGGTGAAGATCTCGCCATGCGGAATCGGCAGCACCTCGGGATCGGTGGAGGAATCCGCACGGATCAATTTGATGCGCTGGCCTTCCTTCAGCGTGATCTGCCCGCCCGGCAGCGTGCCCAGCCGGATCTTCGGTCCCTGCAGGTCGCAGAGGATGCCGATCGGGCGGCCTTCTTCTTCCTCCAGCGCGCGCACCTTGCCGTGCAGTTCGCGCAGCAGGTCGTGACTGGTATGGCTCATGTTGATGCGGAACACGTCCACGCCCGCTTCGAACAGCTTTTTCATCTGGTCGGGCGCGGAGGATGCGGGTCCCAAGGTCGCCAGTATTTTTGTTTTGCGATGGCGTCTCATCGATCAATCCGAGAGCGTTTGAGTGTAGTCGGCGTCGTTGCCGGTATCCACGGTGAAGAAACCTTTGCTGTCCATGCCGCGCGCCGCGCAATGGCCGCGCGCCCGCGATTGGAACTTGCCGTCACCGATGCCGACGCAGAACTTGGTTTCGCCGTCCCAGGAGCCGGCGCCGCCGTCGGTGGCGTAGAGATAGTAGTAACGCGCCTTCAGCTTTCCCGGCACCACGGCCGCGCATTTTTTTGGCGCCAGAGTCCACCAGCCTTCGCTCATCCAGGCGGTACCGTCGAAGTGCCCCACCGCCACGCGGGTTGGTTTGGCCGTCTGATTGCAGATGCTCAACGCGGCATGCGCCGGCGACACCAGAAGGGTCAGCGCGGCCAGCATTCCAGAAACGGCTGTGAATCGCATGGACAGCGTGTCGCGCAGGCGCGTGTCCCTGTCAACGCGGGGCCGCGCTATGCTGTGCGGATGGACGAACCCGCCTTCGAGCTTGTCTGCCCGCCTGTGCGAAAGGCCGGCATTCTTTTTGTCTGCGATCATGCGTCCAACAGGGTGCCGCAAGCCTATGGTACTCTGGGCCTCGATGAGGGCCAATTTGCGGCGCACATCGCTTATGACATCGGCGCGGCCCAGGTGACGCGTGCTTTGGCGGCGGCTTATGACGCGCCGGCGGTGCTGGCGAAATGGTCGCGTCTTCTGATCGACCTCAACCGCGGCGCCGACGATCCCACGCTTGTCATGAAACTGTCTGACGGGCGCATCATTCCCGGCAATGCCCGCGCCGATGCGGGCGAAATCGAGAAGCGGCTTGCGCTCTATCATCGCCCCTATCATACGGCGATCGCGAACGAGATCGCGGTGTTGCGCGATGCGGGTATCGTTCCCGTCATCATCTCCATGCACAGCTTCACGCCGGTGTGGAAGGACTTCCAACGGCCGTGGCATGTCGGTGTGCTGTGGGACAAGGACGGTCGCCTCGCCCATCCGCTGATGGCGGCACTGTCGCGCGCGGGCTTCACGGTGGGCGACAACGAGCCCTACAAGGGCGAACTCGAAAACGATTGCATGTATGTGCACGGCACGGGCAACGGCTTGCCGCATGTGCTGATCGAAATAAGACAGGATCTGATCGCAACACCGGACGCGGCCGAGGCTTTCGCCGCGAAACTAAAACCCATCATCGACGAAGCCTTGGCGGCCATGGGGCCGCCCGCGATACAATATACACGCGTCTTGCCCGCGCCGAAAGGAACGCCGCATATGGATGAAAAGACTCGTACCGAACTGGAAGCCGCCGCGTTCCGCCGCCTGGTCAGCCATCTTCGCGAGCGCACCGATGTGCAGAACATCGATCTGATGAATCTCGCGGGCTTCTGCCGCAACTGCCTGGGCGATTGGTATCGCGAAGCAGCAGCAGAGAAGGGCATCGCGCTGGAGAAGGATCAGGCGCGCGAAATCGTCTATGGCATGCCGCCGGCGGAGTGGAAGAAGCGCTACCAGAAGGAAGCGTCGGCGGAACAGAAGGCCGCATTCGCGCGTGTCTCAACCAGCGAAGCGGTAGGCAAAAAATAAGAGCTTCAAAGACTCACAGCTAATCGCTGCTCCGCCCGTTGATGGCCGCAGCAAGCCCGCGCTAGGTTCCGCGCCCTTCCGGCACGAAGAACAGGCAATGTCGAAAACAGGCTTCGCGAAAGAGCATCTGAAATCCTTCATCGAGCGCATCGAGCGTCTCGAAGAGGAGAAAGCGGCACTCGCCGCCGACATCCGCGAAGTTTATTCCGAAGCAAAAGGCACCGGCTTCGACGTGAAGATCATGCGCCAGGTCGTGCGTCTTCGGAAAATGGAAACCGCCGATCGCCAGGAACAGGATGCGATCCTGGATCTCTATCTCAGCGCGCTCGGCATGGGGCGCGACTGACGCGATAAATTCTTGCAATCGCGCGGCGATGGGTGCATGCCGGACCGAACGCTATTGTTATGCCTGCGAAGTCCATCCTCATCTGCGGTGCCGGTATCGCCGGTCCCGCGCTCGCATATTGGCTCAAACGCTACGGTTTCGAACCGACGCTGATCGAGCGTGCGCCATCCTTCCGAGAGGGTGGCTACATGATCGACGTCTGGGGCACCGGCTACGAGATTCTCCGGCGCTACGGCCTGCTCGATGCCGCGCGCGCCCGCGGCTATATCTTCGACCGTCTGCAATTCGTGGACAGGAATGGCCGCGAAGTCTCCGGTTTTGGCGGTGAGATCTTCCGCGGCGCTTTCGGCAATCGCTTTTTCAGTGTGCCGCGCGGCGATCTCGCGCACGTTCTCTACGAGACCGTCGAAGGCAAGGTTGAAGCGATCTTCGGCACCACGATCCACGCATTGAATGACGACGGCCGAGGCGTGAACGTCGAATTGACGAATGGGGAGACCCGCCGTTTCGATCTCGTCGTTGGGGCAGGCGGCCTGCATTCGCCGGTGCGCGAAATGGTGTTCGGGCCCGAGAAGGCTTTCGAGAAATATCTCGGCTATTGCGCGGCGTCGTTCATTACCACGGGCTATCCAAATCGCGACGAAGCCACTTACATGAGCTACGCGCAGCCCGGTCGGCAGATCAGCCGCTATGCCATGCGTGACGGCAAAACCGCCTTCCTGTTTGTCTTTGCGGCGGATACGCCGCCCCGGATCGCACCGCACGATACCGTCGCACAGAAACGTCTGCTGCACGAGATTTTCGGCAATGACGGCTGGGAGTGTCCGGAGATTCTCCGGCGCCTCGATGCGTCCGACGAACTCTATTTCGATCCGGTCAGCCAGATTCGCCTGCCGCAATGGACACGCGGGCGCTTGGCGCTTCTGGGCGATGCTGCTTATTGCCCGTCGCTCCTGGCCGGCGCGGGCTCCGCCTTCGCGATGCTGGGTGCGTATGTGCTCGCAGGCGAACTGCATAGAGCGCGGGGCGATCACGGCATCGCGTTCTCACTCTATCATGCGAAATTGGCCGGCTTCATGCGCCGCCAGCAGGACAATGCCGTCCGTTTTGCGGGTTCGTTTACGCCGAAGACCGCGTTGGGCGTGTTCCTGCGCAACCGCATGCTCAATTTGATGAACGTCACGCCCATTGGCGTGTGGTTCACCAAACAGATGCTGGGCGAGATCTATCCTCTGCCGGACTACGGTTGAATCAGCCCGCGGCGCGCTTGGCTTCTTCGCTTTCCTCGATGTGCTGTTCGAGGCCGAGATCCTTGAGCTTGCGGTAGAGCGTCGAGCGGCCGATGCCAAGGCGGCGCGCCACTTCGGACATATGCCCTTCGTAGTGCGAGATCGCCAGGCGGATCATTTCGGATTCGACGTCCTCCAGCTTGCGCATGTGGCCGTTGCCGTCCATTGCCGCCAATGCATAAGGCGAGGAGTGCGCGGGCGCGTGATGCATCGGCGTGGCCGCATGCGATGCCGCATAGGCCGGCGCAGGCGCCATCATGGGCGCCATATGCGTGCGGCGCGCATGCACTTCGACACCGAGCGCCGAGGCGATCTGCGGGAAGTCGCACACATCCAGTACCGTGGCGTCGCACAGAACGACGGCGCGGAAGATCGTGTTCTCCAGCTGGCGCACGTTGCCGGGCCATTGATATTTTTCGATGAGGTCGGTCGCTTCCGGCGTCAGCCCGGCAACCGCCTGGTTCTCTTCCGCCGCGAAGCGGGAGATGAAATGACGGGCAAGCGCCGGCACGTCTTCGCGGCGCTGGCGCAGCGGCGGCACGAAGATCGGGAACACGTTCAGGCG
>JBQCJO010000058.1:0-6386 GCA_051952735.1 Rhizomicrobium sp. | reverse complement strand
CGATCTGGCAGGGCAATCTGCGGCTGTCGCTGGTGTCCTGCCCGGTGGCGCTGTTCGGCGCGGTGTCGCGGTCCAACGATATCTCGTTTCACCTGCTCAATCCGGAAACCAACAACCGCATCCGCATGGTGCCGACCGATCCGGACACTGGCCCGGTGGAGCGCAAGGATCTGGTGAAGGGCTACGAACTGGAGAAGAACAAATATGTCGTCATCGACAATGACGAACTGGATGCGGTGAAGCTGGAGACCACGCACACGATCGAGATCGAACGCTTCGTGGATGCGGACGAGATCGACCGGCTCTTCTGGAACCAGCCCTATTACATGGTGCCGAACGACGACGAAGGCGTGGATGCCTTCGTGGTGATCCGCGAGGCGCTGGAGAAGACCGGGCGCATCGCGCTTGGCCGTGTCGTCATGCACACGCGCGAGCGGCTGGTGGCGCTGGAGCCGCGCGACAAGGGCATCGTCGCGACCACCTTGCGCATGCGCAATGAAGTCGTCGATCCGGCGAAGGCCTTCCACGACATTCCCGCCGCCCGCCCCGGAAAGCAGATGATCGAGATCGCGGAGAAGATCATCGAGCAGCAGGAAGGCGACTTCGATCCGGACCAGTTCAAGGATCGCTACGAAAATGCGCTGCGCGATCTCATCCGCCGCAAGCAGAAGGGCGAGAAGCTCGTCACCGCCGAGCCGGTGGAAGAGAGCAACGTCATCGACCTGATGGAAGCGCTGAAGAGAAGCCTGAAGAACAAAGGCAAGGCGTCCGCGCACACGACAACGAAAAAGCGCAAGGCGCGTTAACGCCTCGCACTTTCCCGGAAACCGTGCGCTATTCCGCCGCCTGCCGGCGTTCGTGGCGGCCTTCTTCGATTTCTTCGATGATCTTCGCCGTGAAGGCGTTCAGATCGTCCGGCTTGCGGCTGGTGATGATGCCGTTGTCGACGACCACTTCCTTGTCCACCCAGTTCGCGCCGGCATTTTCCACATCCTTGCGGATGGAGGGATATGACGTCGCGGTGCGGCCGCGCAGCGCGTCAGCCTGCACCAGCAGCCACGGGCCGTGGCACACCGCGGCGACGACTTTGCCGCTCGACAGGAAATCGCGAACGATCTTCATCGCGCCGTCGTCGATGCGCAGCTTGTCCGGATTCATCACGCCGCCGGGAATGACGAGCGCGGTGTAATACGACTCTTTCGCGTCCGCGATCTTGAGATTGACGGAAACCGTGCGTCCCCAATCCTTCTTGTCCCAGCCGCGGATTTCCTTGCCGTCCAGCGATGCAACGTCCACTTGCGCGCCGGCCGCGCGCAGCTTGTCGCGCGGAACCTCCAGCTCGGCCTGTTCGAAGCCGTTGGTTGCGATGATGAGAATGCGCGCCTTGATGATGTCGGTCATGGAACTCCTCCGTGGATGCCGCCAGAAACAAAACGCGAGCGACGCGGGGGACGTTCCGAATTCTATTTTGAAAGCTTTTTCATCGCGACAGCGATGGGTTTGGCGGACGCCGCGAGTCCCTTCCACGGGTCGGCTTTTTTCAGCAATGGCGCGGATGCCGGGATGGTGAACTTCTGCGGGTTCAGTTTCGCCGTGACCTGCTTCCAGTCCAGCGGCACCGCGATGGTGGCGCCTTCGCGGGCACGCGGGCTCCACGGCGCCACGCCGGTGGAGGTTTTGTCGTTGCGCAGATAATCGACGAAGATTTTTCCGGTGCGCGCCTTCTTGGCGATGGTGGTGGTGTAGCGTTCCGGTTCGTCTTGCTCCATCCGCATCGCGACGGCTTTGGCGAAGGCTTTCGCTTGCTGCCAGTCCGCGCCCTTGATCGCGACGACGACATGCAGGCCCTTGCCGCCCGTGGTTTTCACGAAAGGTTTGAAGCCGAGCTTTTCCAGCCGTGTCTTCAGATCTTTCGCGCCTTCCACCACGGCTGCGAATTTCACGTCCGGCGCCGGATCGAGATCGAAAATCACGCGCTCGGGCGTCTCCGGATCGCCGGGCTTGGAACCCCACGGATGGATTTCCGTCACGCCCTGCTGCGCCAGCGCCACCAGACCTTTCGCGCTGTCGACACCGAGATACGGCTTAGGCTCGCCCTTCGTCTTGATCGCCAGCATCGGCGCGGCGGTGCCCTTCAATTCGTGGCGCTGGAAGAATTGTTCGCCCTTGATGCCGTCCGGCGTGCGCACGACGGAAGACGGACGATCCTTCACATGCGGCAGCATCTTGTCTGCCGCGGCCGCCATGTATTTCGCCAGATCGAGTTTCGTCACCGCCGGGCCAAGCTTCGACTTCGGCCACAGCTCCTTGTCGGGATGGCTGATGCGGATGCCGAGAATCTCGTCGTCGCCCTTCGCGGTTTTGGTTTTCGCTTTGGGCATCGCCTTCTCCTCTGCTTCATCCAACGGCACTTCGCGCACCACGGCATCCGCCGGCTTGTCGAGACGCAATCCCTTGAACGCCGCCTGCCGGAACAGCCCATCCGACGTGACATTCTCGAACTCGATCTCGCCGACGAGCTTCGGCTCGACCCAGTTCACATCCGGCAGGCGCGGCGGCGCATTCGAGAACGGCGACGTCTTGCGCGCCAGCGGCTTCAGCCGTTTCAGCAGATCGCCTGCCGTCTTCGCATTATAACCGGTGCCGACGCGGCCCATATAGACGAGCTTGCCGTTCTGATAGGTGCCCACCAGCAGCGAGCGGAATTTTCCCGGCGTGCCGCGCCAGGCGCCGATCACCACTTCCTGCCCGCCGCGGCATTTGGATTTCGTCCATGCATCGGCACGGCCCGAGACGTAAGGCGCGTTCAGATTCTTGGAGATGACGCCTTCCAGATCCATGCGGCAGGCCGCATCCAGCATCGCCTCGCCGGATTCCTGGAAATGCGGCACGAATTGCACGCGTTTTGATTTGCCCAGCGGCTTGATGATTTTCCGCAAGGCCGCCTTGCGCGCTTCCAGACCTTGCTTGCGCAAGTCTTCTCCGTTCGCGAACAAACAATCGAAAACGTAATAGACCAGCGCACCCGTTTTGTGATCGGAGAGCGCGGTCTGCAACAAACCAAAATCGCTCGCGCCTTCCTTGTTCAACGCGCAGATTTCGCCATCGATAATGCAATCCGGGAGTTTCGTGCAATCCGCTGCGATCTCGGGAAAACGCTCGGTCCAGTCCAATCCCTTGCGCGTGAGAAGCTTGGCGTTGCCCTTATCCACCCGCGCCTGCGTGCGATAGCCGTCGAACTTGACCTCGTGCACCCAGTTTGCGCCGCTGGGCGGATGCGCCATCAGCCTTGCAAGCTGCGGCGCGATGAAGCCGGGCATTTTCATTTGCGCTTGCGCTTGGCCGCAGCCTTTTTGGCTTTCTTCGTCGCGGGTTTCTTGTTCGCCGGTGCTTTTTTCTTCTTCTTCGCCGGTTTGCGTTTCAGTGCCGCCACATTCTCTTTCACCGAGCGATTGCGGTTCCACACCTTGCGGGATTTGTCCGCGATCTCATCCAGCGTGCGTCCCGTCTTCACCGACGTCACCGCCTTCTGCAATGCATCGCCTTTGGGTCCGCGCGCCGCTTCGTCGTCGATCTCCTTGATGAGCAGCCAGTTGTGGCGAACCCGCGTGCCGGGGCGGTGCTTGTCGTCGCGCATGCGGATGAGCGCCCATTTGCCCTTCATCCGCTCGCCGTCCATCACGAATTTCAGATGGCCCTTCTCCAGATCGCGCTCCGGCGTGTCGGTTTGCGAGCGCCAGGTGCCGCGATCCCAAAGCTGCACCGTGCCGCCGCCATATTGGCCTTCCGGGATCGTGCCCTCGAAGGTGCCGTATTCGACGGGGTGATCTTCCACCTCCACCGCCAGCCGCTTCACCGCCGGGTCGAGTGACGGCGTTTTGGTCACCGCCCAGCTTTTGTAGACGCCTTCCAGCTCCAGCCTGAGATCGTAGTGCAGCCGGGTCGCGTCGTGCCGTTGGATGACGAAACGATGTTTGTCGCCCTTGCCCACCTTGCCGCGGGGTTCGCGGGTCAAACCGAAATCGCGCTTCTGATGATAGGTGGAGAGCTTGGCCATCGCGGAAGCAACGGGGTTGGAAGGACGCCGGTTCCACAACTCTAAGGACATCGGCGGCGGATTTCCAATGCGCCGTCCTGCGCATCAAATCCACGCAAGACGCGGCTTTTCCGGAAAGCGGCGCGGCGACACGCACAGTCGCTGTCCGTACGCAAGCGCACCGATCACACCACCGTTCATCTAGATGAACAAATGTTTTCGCAAATCCCGTAAGGAGGGCTTTAACAGTTCATCTGACTTCCAGTGACTCTGAAATTCATCGGCGCATCATCCAATCGGGTCTTGGAGTGTGCTGCGGTGTATCGGGGGTTCGTTGCAGCGGCGATGATCGCCGCGAGTTCAACGCAAAGCGCATGGCATCAATCGCCAGTTGCGCATAATGCGATCGTCTTTCCTGAAACGCGTATTGCAGAATCTTCAAACGAAGCGATCAATATCAACATCGCGAAGATCGCGGGGCGGGCAGCGTTTCAACCGCCTTCGCAGGCGCCGCTTTCGAGAGAAGAGTTGCTCAGCATCCTTCTCCTGATGTCTCAGCGGCCGCATGGCGCAGGGGCGCGATCTTGAAAACCGCGGGGGCGTTTTTTCGAAACCAAAGGGGGCTGGGTATGAAAATCCCATACGCAACGAGTCTATCCGCGCTGATGCTGCTCTGCTCGGCGCATTTCGCGTTCGCGGAAGACGCGGCGCCGGCAAACGGCGCCGGAAATTCCGAAGCCGCCGCGCCGCATTGGTATGACAGCGTCACCGGAACAAAGTTCACCTCGGTCGAAGGCTCGACCGCGCAGCTTTCTTCGAACGACGACGGCTTGCTGCTGGAAGTCACCGCGCCGAACGGCAGCGAGACCGGAAAGGAATTCCGCTATCTGAACGACAGTCTCGGCGGCATCTTCGACGCGGCGGACAAGAACACCGCGATCGGCGTTTTCCGCCAGTCGGCCAAGGGCATCGAAGCCGAATACGCCGACGGCCACAATGAGGTGCTGTCCGCCAATACCGGCGGCGGCCTCACCATCGCGCTCACCGCGCCGGACACGCGGTTGATGTGCATGAAATGGTATCCGCAAGGCCATGTGTTTGCGGAAAGCGAGCGCAAGGAAGCCCTCGCCGCCTATGCCAGCAAGCTGGGCCTCGCCGCCGATCAGAAGGAAGCATCGGTATCGGGCTGCGGCGATGCGGCGAAAGTCGCATCCGTTGCGCAGCCCACCGCACCGGCAAAACCGCTGAAACTTGCATCATCTCGCGCACCCAAGGCGCTGGTTGCACCGAAAGCCGTGCTCGTCCGCGCCTCGGACGTGCATGTGATCGACGCCGACATGATGCCGAAGGGCGTCGCACCCGTGCCGCCGGAGATCGCCGCCGGTGCGCTCGCCACCGCGCCCGCTGCAGCGGCCCATGCAATCCCCGCGACGGCAAAAGAAACGGTGCCGGCCAATCACGGCGCGTCCGATTGCCTGCATGTGGATTCCGACGGTCAGAACTGGGGCTTCCGCAACAGCTGCGATAACAGCGTGCAATTCGCGTATTGCCTGCAGAACGGCAAGGACGCTTCGACCGCCTGCGGTTCCGGCACAGCGGTCGGCGGTGTGGCGAAGAACGGCTTCTTCGCGCTGATCGCCTCCAGCGCCGTCATCGACGACAACCATCAGTTCCGCTGGGTCGCCTGCTCGGGCGATGCCGGAACGGTGGCGCCGCATCTCGATCGCAGCGACCCGCCCGCGGGCCGCTGCGTGCGTTCGCAGAATTCTTGATTGTAAACCGAAGGAGCCAGGGGAATGCGCAAGAGGACAAAAATGATCGCGGCCACGCTGGCAAGCGTGGCGATGACAACGCAGGCGTTCGCAGGTGGCATCTGCAGCCGCGCCGATGAGACAGCGGGCGTGAAGGCGGAGATCCTGCAGCAGCAGCTGATGGTCGCCGCCTATAGCTGCGACATGGCGGGTTCATACAACGCGTTCGTCGTGAACTACCGGCCGGATCTCATCGCCGCCGATGGTGCGGCGCAATCGCTGTTCAAGCGCGCCAGCGCGCGGGGCGAGGACGAGTATCAGACTTTCAAAACGCAACTCGCCAACGACTTCTCGATGGACAGCCAGAACCAGAGCGATTTCTGCGACAATGCGCAGGCGATGTTCGAGCAGGCGGCGCAACATCGCGGAGAGTCGCTCTCCGGCCTGATGGACGCGCTCAACTTCGACGGCACCACGCCGTTCGAGGAATGCACGGTGCGTCAGGCGGCTGTCACGCGCGATTCCGATGACGGCATGGTGGAAGGCGGAACATCCGGGGCGGTGTCGCGCACGGCGCGCTAGTTACGCGCCTACTTCGC
>JBQCJO010000057.1:0-2831 GCA_051952735.1 Rhizomicrobium sp. | reverse complement strand
AACTGGTGGGGCGGTATCTAGGGTTCTCGCCTTGATCCCTGCTTTTCCCCTCCCCACATAAGGGCATCGACCTTGGGAGGGAGCCATGACCGATATTTCCGGCCAGCAGCCTGTTCCAACGGTGGATGAATCCGCCCGCGGCACCGCGATCCTCGCTTACATCCTTTATCTGATCGGCTGGCCGACCTGCCATGTCGCGACCATCGTGGCGCTGATCCTCGCCTACATCAAACGCGGCGAGACGCGCGGCACGATCTGGGAATCGCACTTCGACAACATCATCAACACCTTCTGGGTGACGCTGATCGCCGGCATCGTGTTCGGCATCATGGTCTTTTTCGTGATCGGCATTCCGCTGCTCTTCGCGTTGGCGATCTGGTTCCTGTATCGCACGATCAAAGGCCTCGTCCGCGCGATCGATAACAAGGCATATTTCTGATGAGCGACGCTCAAGCGCCGCAGGCGGCGCCCGCAACCGATGCCCGCATGCTTGCGATCGTCTGCTACGGGCTTTTCCTGTTCGCGTTCACGAACGGCCTGACCGCGATCGTCGGCGTGGTGCTGGCGCACATCAAACGCGGCGAGACGCGCGGCACCATCTGGGAATCGCATTTCACGAACCTGATCCATGTGTTCTGGATCGGCGTCGCGTTCTGGGTGGTGTTCTTCTGTGCCGGCCTGGTCTGGCTTGCCGGCTCGTGGCACGCGGTGATCGTGGATGATTTCCCGACGCCGATCTTCGCCATGCCGATCCTGGGCCTGGCGTTCCTGGCCTATGTCGTCTGGTATCTTTATCGCGTGGTGCGCGGGCTACTGCGCGCGCTGGAGAACAGAGGCTACGCGTGAGCACGCGCGATGCGCGGCCGGAAGAACAGGAAACCCACCATGCCCACCATCAGCGCCAGCGCGAAGGTGTAAGGCACCAAGTCGAATAGCGCGTTTTCCGCCAGCACGGCGTCGTGCGCGCTCATGCCGAGCGTCGCACCCCATAACACGCACTGACCGACACCGGCTTCGTTCGGCATGCAATCGGCGCTGGTGACGGTGTAGATCGCGAACGCCGGAAGCCCGAGCGCGAGAACCGGAAGCAGCAGCATCGAAAGCGCCGCCATCAACGGGCGGCGCGCCTTGAGCGCGGCAACAGCGGCGATGAATGCGATGCCCACGCACAGCAGCGTGTCGAGGCCGACGAACCATGCAAGCTCAAGCGTGTCGCGCATGCCGCCGCCCAGCGCCATGCCGCGGCAAAGATCGGGTGTGGGATCGCAAGACATCGCCATCGCCGCGCCACGCACGAACCAGACAAGCACCGACGGCACAACCAGAAGTGCGCAACAGATCAACCACGCCGCGATTTCGCGGCGGCGCGACGGTGGTGGCGGTGGCGGATCGAAGTGGTGCATCCCGCGACATTATCCATATTTCACGCGAAATTTGGATGAACGCGCCGGGAAAATGTGCCGATACGGTTAAAAACGGACGCGCCGCCCGAAAGCGGCGCGTTTCTCCAATAGGTTGCGGGGCCGGAACTAGGCCTTCGCGCTGGGCCGGTCCTTCACACGGGCGAACCAGGCGCCGATGTTCTTGAGCTCGGGATTGAGCGGCTGGCCCACCGTGTTGCCGAAATCCAGGAAGGCGAAAAGCAGGATATCGGCCATCGTGAAGCGCTTGCCGCAGACGAATTCCTTGCCGTCCATCTCCTTGTCCAGCCACTTCAGATAGTGCTGCGCCACGCCCTTCAGACCGTCGGCGGCTTCGGGGATGGTGGGGATGCGGTCCTTGAACAGCGGCAGGCCCTGGCTGTAGCGGAAGCCCGAAGCCATCGTCTCGCAGATGTTGAGATCGATGCGGCGCGTCCACTTGCGCGTCTCCGCACGCTTTTCGGGATTGTCGCCGATCAGCGGCGGGTTCGGGTTGGTGTCTTCGAGATATTCGCAGATCGCCGTGATCTCGGTGACGCAATGACCGTTGTCCAGCTCGAGCGCCGGCATCTGGCCGATGGAGTTCTTCTGCAGATAAGGCTCGCGGCGATTGTCGCCTTTCATCAGGTTCACTTCTTCCGTCGGAATGGTGATGCCCTTTTCGGCCATGAACATGCGCACCATGCGCGGATTGGGGCCGACGGAGTTATAGAATTTCATGCGATGCCTCCCGAAAGATTTTCGTCGCGCGCACGCTAGGTGCAGCTACGGTCGCGGTCAAACCCCGACGCAAGGTCAATCTCCCATGTCGGCCGACGTAAAAGCGTAGCCGCCTTTCCAGGTGAAGCGAACCAGTTCGCCGATGTCCGTGTTGTTGCTGGAAGCATTGCTGTGTTCGCTGGGCCAGTGTTCAACGCAGCTCAGCGCTGCCTGATCGAGTTGGGGATTTCCGCTCGACTGTTCTATCGCTGCTCCGCCGATGGTGCCGCCTGCGCGGATGTGAAAAGAAATCGTTGTCGGCCTCGGAGGGTCGCCTTTCCAGAGATTGGGAGGGAAATCGTCGTCGGAACAGGCCGGGCCTACTCCTTGCGCGTTGGTGTAAGCTAGTCCGGTGTGCGGACTCCACCGGACAGCAGCACCCCAAGACGCATCGAACGCCACGCCGTTCACCATCGGCGGACTATAGACGATGCTTGTGAGGCACTGGAAAGCCTTTGCGTCGAAGGCGGCACTTCCGCTGGAGACAGCGACAAACGGCATTTCGACGGCACCGCCGGACGAAAGGCGAAACTTGAATGTCGTGGACTTGTATGTGCTCCAGCTTTTTTGTGCATCCGCAAATGCCGGTCCGCAAACATCGACGGGATTCTTGACGGGTGCGGGCAGGCTGTAGCTATCGTTCAACTTCCA
>JBQCJO010000056.1:0-5914 GCA_051952735.1 Rhizomicrobium sp. | reverse complement strand
GATAGAGTTCGCGGTCAATCGCCGAACCGTCTTCGATATAGAGACGCTTCACGACACGTCCCGCCGGGCCGGTTTGGTGCGTCACCAAGGTCATGCCCAGCATGCGCTTGGCTTCTTTCTCGACGTCCTCGATGGACTTCACCACCTTCACACCGCCGCCCTTGCCGCGGCCACCGGCATGGATCTGCGCCTTCACCACCCAAACAGGCCCCGGCAATTGCTTCGCCGCCGCTACGGCTTCCTCGACGGTGAAAGCGGGAATGCCCTTGGGAACGGGAACGCCGAATTCTTTCAGCACGCCCTTGGCCTGATACTCATGGATGTTCATGTGCGGTCCCGGATTGAAAAGGAGCGAGGGAGGGGCCGGATATTCCGGCGCGACGCACAATATTCAGCGCAAACTCCGCGTGCAAGCAAACGCTTGCCGCAGCAGCTTAGGCCTTTTGTCCCGCCAGATCGCCGTAATTTCCCTCTGCCGCAAAGTGCGCCGGGGAGGAAAGTCTGTTGCGCAGCCGGATCACGACGGCTGCCGAGATCAGCGCCAGCGCGATGCCGCCCAGCCCGTCCGACAAATGATGGCCGCCATCGATGGGCGTGGACAGGATCACCAGCGTGTTGAGCACGGTGACGGGCCAGAACCAGCCCTTCACGCCACGGAAGGCAATCATCAGGATGACCGACAAGCCAACGTGGTAGGACGGAAACGCCACAAGGCCATGCAGCCCCTTCAGGCTAAGATGCGTCATCAGGCCGTGGCGAATATCGAAGAACTGCTGCTTGTAGGCCAGATCCACCACCGGATGGTTCTGCAGGGTGAACGCCGCGCTCGGATGATAGTAGGCGAGTGCGCCTTCAGACGGGAAAATTCCCGAGATGGCGACGCAGAGAAAAGACGACACCATCACAATCGCCGTCATCTCGCGCGTGCGGTCGGTACGGCCGATCAGGCAAAGCAGAACAACCGAAAGCGCGATCTGCGCCAGCGTTGTCTGATAAAGCGCGGACGATAGAACACCCAGCCATGGCCGCGCGTTGATGATGCCGACATAGGCGTACCAGTCGAAGCCGAGCGCGCGATCCCATGCCACCAGCATGTCGTC
This sequence comes from Rhizomicrobium sp., assembly GCA_051952735.1. GTDB lineage: Bacteria > Pseudomonadota > Alphaproteobacteria > Micropepsales > Micropepsaceae > Rhizomicrobium. Next base: position 4,814 of record JBQCJO010000056.1, on the reverse strand, counting down.
GATCAGCGGGCGATCGAGGGTGGTGACCAGATAGCTGAAGATGCACCCCGCCGCCGAATAGGAGATCAGGAACGCGGTCTCGATCCCCATTGTGGCGAGCCGCTCATCCGGGCGCAGATAGATATAAGCCAACCCAATCGACGTGGTGAGCACCGTCACGCCGGCCGCCATGGCAAGGCTGGCGAGATCGAAATCGATCCCGCGCCAGCCAATCCACGCCGCATCAAGCGCGACGAGGACTGCGGTAAAGACAAGCTTCAGGCGCCATTCGGTCATCGGGCCAGAATGGCCCGGCCGCGCTTAACAAAGCGTGGCTTAGTAGTTCGCGCTGCCCACGCCGCCGTCCAGCGCCATGCCGGACACTTCGGCGTCTGTGGCCTGGGATTGCGAGACTCGGGAAGACATCGCGCACACCTGCGTCCGGTAGGAGAAGAAGAAGTCGCCCGTGCCATAAAGGCGCAAGTTCGTGCGTTCCGTGCAGTCCTTCACGGGAACCGCCGGGGCGCATTTGAGCATGCCGTCCTTGTAATGGCGCAGCGCTTCGCCCGGGCCGCAATTGAGCACCGTGCCGTTGCCGTAAGCGCCGGCCATGCCCTGATCGGACTGGACCATGTCGCCAATGATGACCTTCAGCGTTGCGCCCGGAATGCAGCGCGCCACTTCGCCTTCGTAAGCGGTTTCGATCCAGGTATCGCGCGTCATGTGCGAGGCCGCGAACTCCTGGCCCTGCGCCACGCACACCGCATGGATCGCCTTCACGACGCTGGCTTCCGTCATCTGGCAGGTCTGCTGCGCTTCCACAGCAACCGCGCCGCCGACATAGCCGCCACCCTGGTTGATGGTGGTCGATTCCGAATAAGAGCCGCTCGACACATAGACATTCGACGACGCATTCGCCGACGCGCTGGCCTGCGCCATCGCTGCCGCGAACGCCGCCGCTTCGGCGTTGCCGCCGCCGCCACCCTTCACGATGACGATGTTCTTGTTGATGGCGATGTTCTTGTTGTCGTTGACGTTCTTGTTGATGTTCACATTCTTGTTGATGTTGACGTTCTTGTTGATGTTGATGTTTTTGATGTCGTTGATGTTCTTGTTGATATTGATGTTGTTGTTGAAATTGATGTTCTTGTTGTTGTTGATCGTCTTGTTGACGTTGATGTTGTTGTTGATGTTCACCGGCTTGAACACGTTGATGTTCTTGTTGATGTAAGTCGGCTTGTTGATGTTGATGCCGCCGTGGCCGCCCATGTTCTTGCAGCCGGGGCCGCCGCTCATGCCGCCGTAGTTCATATGGCCGCCGCCATAGGAACCGCCGGCAAAGGCGGGAACAACCGGTGCCGTCGCCGTCAGGAGGGCGAAGGAAGTCGCGAAAACGAGTATGGGCTTCGTCATGGCATGCTCCTTGGCTTTGCCATGCTGGCCGCGCTCCCTTGAGACGCTGCCTTGAACATTGACAAAGCCTTAATGTCAGACCGTCAATGCTTCACGAACCGTGCCACGCGGGCCGGTTTGCGCGGGGCGCGATTTGATCCAAAACGATACAGTTCTTGCGTGCTCATCCCCTGACGGTTGCAAGTCGTGATCCCGATCTCAGACGACAATCCCACGCGTATTGCGGCGGTCGTGAACTGGGCCATCCTCCTTGCCTGCGTCGCGGCGTTTCTCTGGGAGATTTCGCTGGGCCGCGCGATGGGCGCGGCCATCACGATTCTGGGCTTCACGCCCGAGGCATTAACCGGTCCCGCTCATCGCTTGCCGGGATATGTGACCGTGCCCGGTCCCGCCACGATATTTACCTCAATGTTCCTGCATGGCGGCTGGCTGCATATCGCCGGCAACATGCTTTATCTCTGGATATTCGGAAACAACATCGAAGACGCGATGGGGCATGTCCGCTATCTGCTCTTCTATCTTTTGTGCGGCGTGGCAGCGGCCTTAACGATGGCCTTCGTCGATCCGCATTCGCAAATCCCGATGGTGGGCGCTTCGGGCGCGATCTCCGGTGTTCTCGCCGCTTATGTGCTTCTTTATCCGCGGGTGCGCGTGACGGTGATCGTGCCGCTCGGCATCATCTTCTATCCGCTGGCAATCAGCGCGATCTGGGTGATCGGCTTCTGGTTCTTGCTGCAGCTCGTCAGCGCGGCGTTTACCCCGCTTGGCCAGCCCGGCGTCGCGTTCTGGGCGCATGTCGGCGGTTTCGGCGCGGGACTGGTGCTGACGCCATTCCTCAAATCGAGCCAGTCCCGCCTCTTCAGCGGGCCGCGCAGAGGCCCTTGGGGTTAACGCTTCGCGCCTAACCATCTGCGTTCGCTGAGAAATGTGCGCTTCCGTTCCGTCTGGCATGGCCCCTGCTGATTACCGATCAGAAAGGCAATGTTTCGTCTCAGCACGAGACATCGCCCCAAACGGATTGATCGGAGCATTGCGGGGCCATGAAGCACAGGAACAGTCATCTGCTGGTGGGATATTGGAGCCGCTTGCGCAAGGGACGCGACGTTCCCGATCAGACCGACATCGATCCGCGCTCGATCAAACGCATGCTGTCGCATGTATTCATTCTCGAAGCGTCGAATGCGGCGCATCCGATCTACCGTCTTGCCGGCACTTCGCTTTGCGAACGCTACGGCGGCGAATTGAAGGGCACGAATTTCTTCTCGCACTGGGATGGCCAGAGCCGCAATTCGCTCGCGGCGCTTCTGCGCCAGTCGCTCGCGACCCGTCAGCCGGTGTGTCTGTCGTCCATCGCGTCCACCGCCGATTGCGGCATGGTCGAGCTGGAGACGATTCTGGCACCGGTTAGTTTCAGCGACGACGGCCAGCCGACACGGTTTCTCGGCATGGTCCAGGTTTTGAGCGACATCTCCGCCTTGGGCGGCCGCGCGATCGCCTTCGAGCGCCTCGTCGCTTCGCATATCGTCTCTGAGAATGAGCCGATCTCGGTTCGCAACAATCCTCCTCCCCCGCCGCCGCCGGCCCGGCCGCTGCAAAGCCTGCGCAGCCATCCGCGCGCACCGCATCTGCGCCTGGTCGTTTCGCGGCCGAGCCCCGAAGCGGTTCACAACGAGATGGATGACGCGATGTTGAGTCTGATCGCGGCGCTCGAAATCGTCGCGAAGCCGCCGAAGCTCGACCTGGTGGCGACGTCCGTCTGACTCAGTTCGGAGGCGAATCCTGCGGCGCCTGGTTCTTTGAATCCGGGCGCGCGGGATGATCCAGCGGATCGTTATGCAGGATGATCCGGTTCATGTCGGCTTTTTCCTGCCGCTCCTGAAGATAGGGGACTTCGTATCCCTGAATCTTCGCGACATAGGCCTGGAATTTCGCATCGTCTTCCGGAAGGCGCTTGTCGCAGCGCTCCGGCGGAAGATGCTGCTCTTCCTGGCACCACATGTCGAAATTGATATTCGTAAGCGGGACCGCGCCCGTGGCTTGCGCCTGTGCATGGCCGCCCAAGAAGGCGGTTGCGGCGATAACAAAAACGAATGAGCGAAGATCGGCTTTCATAAGTCCACCTCGCTTCGCACCCTACGCCTGAAAACAACGCCACGGAAGCGCGGCGGTTGCGCGAACGGATATTTCAAGACAAGTCGCGACAGATTTCACACATGCTGTCAGGCGGGATTGCATTGCGCCGCTGTCATGCCGTCCGGGCATTCCCTAAGCGCATCGTTGCCCATCACTACTGTCATTTCGGACAGCGGGATTTGCACATCGCCAGGATAAACGATCTTCCGGACTTCCCGCTCCGCTATCGCCAAAGCGTCCCGATTTTGGGCAGTGATGACAATGCCGCCATCGGCAATAAGGTCTGGCCATGTCATCCGGTATTCGCACCGGATTTCATTTTTGAGGATATCAGTGCAGATCTTGATGTAGCGGATGCAGGTCTTCTCCACGCAGGCTTTCGGCGCGTCGCGGAAGTCGTGCATCGTCAAAAGATCGGTGCCGGTGATTTCGGCCTCGTAGGACGGCGCCTTCACCTGCGCCATATAGCCCAACCCGAAATCTTGCATGGACATGTCGAGGTGCTGACCGGTGAAGCAAAAGCCGGCCAGCAGCACCAGGCATCCCGCCATTGTCTTATTCCGCGGCTGCCGCTTGCAAACCGTCTTCGGCCACCCGGACATGCTCAGTTGCGGGGGCGGCACGGCACAAAATCATGTCGGACGTTTTTTCCGCGATCATGATCGTGGGTGCGTTGGTGTTGCCGGAGACCAGTGACGGCATCACCGACGCATCGACAACGCGCAGTCCCTCGATCCCATGCACCCGAAGCTGCGGGTCGACCACCGAGTCCTTGTCGTGTCCCATCTTGGCGCTGCCGACCGGGTGATAGATCGTTTCCGCTGTCTTGCGGATGAAGGCGTCGATCTGATCGTCCTTCGTGATGTGCGCGCCGGGCATCAGCTCCGGCCCGCGATAGGCATCGAACGCTTTGGTGGCGAAAAGCTCTCGTGCGATCTTCACGCCTTCGCGTAGCGCGCGGCGATCTTCCTCCGCTTCCAGATAATTGGGCTGTATAATCGGGGCAACGAACGGATCGGCGGACTTGATCGAAATATAGCCGCGGCTTTCCGGGCGAAGCTGGCAGACATGCGCCATATAGCCATGCCGGTCGGACTTCTTGCGCGTGTGGTCGTACATCAGCGCGGTGATGAAGTGGAATTGCAGATCCGGCGTGTCCAGATCGGGCCGGCTCTTCACGAAGCCGCCGGACTCAAGGCCCTGTCCCGTCGCCACGCCGGTGCCGAACAACATGTATTGCAGCCCCGTTTACATTTGCGTGAGCGGTGTGGACTGGCTCGATAGCGTGA
>JBQCJO010000055.1:0-7813 GCA_051952735.1 Rhizomicrobium sp. | reverse complement strand
ATGCAGGGCACGCAAAGCCGCCTGAACTTCCTGCCCGAGAAGGAAACCGATTTCATCTGGACCGTCCTGGGCGAAGAGTTCGGTTTCGTCGGTTGCATCGCGATGCTGCTGCTGTTCGCGGTGGTGATCGCATATGGCATTCGCATCGCCATGGCATCGCGCAGCCAGTTCGGGCGGCTGCTGGCAACGGGCCTTACGCTGAACTTCTTCTTCTACATCATGATCAACGCCTCGATGGTGATGGGACTGATTCCCGTGGTGGGCATCCCCATGCCGCTGATTTCCTACGGTGGAACGGCGATGCTGACCGTGATGGTGGGCTTTGGGCTTCTGATGTCGGTGCACGTCCATCGGCAGGTGGAAATTCCCCGCCATTCCAGCGGTTTGATGTAGTCCACAGGGCGCATGGACAGGGCGGAAATCGCCTGCTATAGCCCGCCCCCTCCGGCGGATAAGCCGGGACTTGGTGCGGGTGATTAGCTCAGTCGGTAGAGCAGCTGACTCTTAATCAGCGGGTCGTAGGTTCGATTCCTACATCACCCACCAGCCTTCGCCCGCTTCGCGGGCTACGGCTCGGCAAGCCATATCTTGATTTAGACGCGAAGCGAGCGAAGGCTGCCGCGCCGAAGCCATCGGCGAAGGCGGGCTGGGCCATGCGCATGATGTACGTCTACATTCTGCAAAGTGTTGAATACCCGATACGTCACTATACGGGCGTTACCGGCGATTTGCGTTCTCGCCTGCGTAAACACAATGCTGGTGAGGTGCCGCATACCTCGAAATATCTGCCATGGCAGATAAAAAATTATATCGCTTTTGCCGACAAAGAGCGGGCTTTTGCTTTTGAGAAATATTTGAAATCTCCATCCGGCCGCGCATTTGCAAAGAAGCGGCTTTGAGAGTTGGATTCAAATCATCAATATCGGTTGCGGGGCTTTATGCGGATTCTGAAATACGGCGCGCTGGCGCTGGTGGCGCTCATCGTTCTGGGATTGGGCGCGGTAATCGCCATCGACCGGCTGAACCAGCCACCGGAAGCCGATCCGCAGCAATTCATCACAGCCGCCGCGCAATACCACGCGCGCATCGTGCGCGACAACTTCGGCGTGCCGCATGTGTTCGGTCATCGCGACGCGGATGTTGCCTTCGGTCTGGGTTTCGCACACAGCGAGGACGACTTTGCCACGATCCAGGATGTCGTGCTCGCCACGCGCGGAACGCTGGCGGCGACGAACGGCATCGATGCGGCGAAGACCGACTATATCGTGCATCTCATGCGCGTGTGGAAGACGGTAGACGAAAATTACGGCAAGCTGCCCGCCGATGTGCGCAAGTTGGCCGAAGCCTACGCGGAAGGTTTGAGCTATTACGCGGCCCTGCATCCCGAAATACGCAAGCCGCATATCCTTCCCATCACCGGCAAGGACATTGTCGCAGGCTTCGTGTTCAAGACGCCGTTCTTTTATGGCTTCGACGCGACGCTCAAGCATGTTCTGGAACCGGCAAAGGACGAGAAGAAACTGCCGGTCGGGTCCAACGGCATCGCCATTGCACCGGCACGCTCCACGGACGGTGCGACGCGGCTTCTGGTGAATTCGCATCAGCCCTACACCGGGCCTGTGGCGTGGTACGAAGCCGTGTTGCAAAGCGACGAAGGCTGGCATGTGGCCGGCGGATTCTTTCCCGGCTCACCGTTCATGTTGCACGGGCACAACGAGCATCTGGGATGGGCGAACACCGTGGACAGCCCCGATCTCGCAGACGTCTATCGCCTGACGATCAATCCGAACAACGACAACCAGTATCTGCTCGACGGCAAATGGTGCGATCTTGAGAAGGAAGATGTGGCGCTGCGCGTGAAGCTATGGGGTCCGCTTATCTGGACCGTGCATCGCGATGTGTTCTTCTCCGCGCACGGTCCGGTGCTGAAGACCGATCACGGTGTTTTCGCCATTCGCTATGCCGGCATGAACGAATACCGGCAGGTGGAGCAATATTATCGCCTCGACAAGGCACGCAATCGCGACGAATGGATCGCGGCGATGAAGCTGCAGGCGCTGCCGTCCATCAACTACATGTATGCCGATGAGAAGGGAAATATCGGTTACGTCTATAACGGCCAGTTCCCGGTGCGGAAGCCGGGCTTCGACTGGAAAGGCATTCTGCCGGGCGATCGCTCCGATCTCATCTGGCACGCCTATGTGCCGTTCGACAAAATTCCGCAGCTGTGGAATCCGAAATCCGGTTTCGTGTTCAATTCCAACAACACGCCGTTCCAGGCGACCGCGCCGGAAGACGATCTGAAGCCGTCGGACTATCCGGACTGGATGGGCATCCAGACCAACATGACCAATCGCGCGATGCGCGTTTTGGAGACCTATGGTCAGGACGCGCATATCAGCGCGGAGAAATTCCGCGCCTACAAATTCGATCTTTTTTACAGCGCGCACTCAGCCGTGGCCGAGGACATCCGCGAGATCGAAGCCGTCAATCCGGGCAACGACGCGGATCTGAAACAGGCGCAAGCGATCCTGCGGGGCTGGAATCGCAAGACGGATGTCCACAATCGCGGCGCCGCGCTGGCGGTTCTGATGGGCACGCGCGTGGCGCCGGAAGAGGACGGCGGTCCGCGCAAGATGCAGCCGCTGCCCGCGCTGCGCGAAGCGATGGCGGTGTTGAAGGAGCATTTCGGGCGGTTCGATCCGGAATGGGGACAGGTGAACCGTTTCCGGCGCGGCAAATACGATCTGCCGGTCGATGGCGGGCCGGACGTGTATCGTGCCGTCTATGGCGAGCCGCAGCCGGATGGCACACTCACCGCGCGCGGCGGCGATACCTTCATCATGTTCGTGACGTGGGACAAGAACGGCAAACTGTCATCCGACAGCATACACCAGTTCGGCTCCGCCACGCTGGACAAGACCTCGAAGCATTATGACGATCAGGTGCCGATGTTCGTGGCGATGAAGACCAAACCGGTCCTGTTCACGCGCGAAGAACTCAAAGGCCATATCGAAGCCGATTATCAACCCGGTCAGACCCATTAGGAGGCGCGTATGCCCATCTCCAAACTCTTCGACATTTCCGGCAAGACCGCGCTCGTTACCGGCGGATCGCGCGGCATTGGATTGATGATAGCGCGCGGCTTCGTGGAAGCGGGCGTGAAGGTCTATATCTCCTCGCGCAACGCCAAGGCCTGCGCGGAAGCGGCAGAAGAGCTGAGCAAGATCGGCACCTGCATCGCGCTGCCGCACGATCTGGGCACCACCGCCGAAGTGAAGAAGCTCGCCGAAGAGGTGAAGAGCCGCGAGAAGAAGCTCGACTTCCTCATCAACAATGCCGGCGCGGCGTGGGCCGAACCGTTCGAGTCCTATTCGGAAGCCGGATGGGACAAGTTGATGAACGTGAACCTGAAGGCGATCTTCCTGCTCTCACAAGCGCTGCTGCCGCTCTTGCGCGCGGCGGGCACGAAAGCGGATCCGGCGCGTGTGGTGAACATCGGCTCCATCGACGGCATCCTCGCGCCGTCGCTGGAGACGTACGCGTACTCCGCCAGTAAGGCGGCAGTGCATCACCTCACGCGCAACATGGCCAAGCATCTGGCGAAGGACCACATCAACGTGAATGCCATCGCGCCGGGGCCGTTCGAGACCAAGATGCTGGCGCCGGTGCTCGCGGTGTCGCGCAAAGCGATCGAGGCCAGCGTGCCCGTCGGCCGCATCGGGCAGGATGACGATATGGTGGGTGCCGCCATTTTCTACTGCAGCCGGGCGTCGTCTTATGTCACCGCGACGGTGCTGCCGGTGGATGGCGGGCTCTCCGGAACGCCATATTCCGCGCTGCCCTTCGAGCTTTGAAAGATGAGCGAGCCAATCGGCTGGTATGTTCGTGTCACGACCGGCGAAATTGTCGATGGTGTCTATGACACCGTCTTATACATCGCGGGCTTTCCTACTCCTGAATTGGCCGAGAAGGCCGTGAGGGCTGCTCGCTCAAAGCCTTCGGAAACATACGAAGTCCTCGAAGGCGAAATTACTGCTGATCGGGGGCCACAGCCGAAGCGCGGAGAAGTATTGCTCTTGAAAGGGGCGATTTAGGCATTCGCCGTTAACCAGCATTAACGAAGAGTGTCCCAAAATGGGACAAGCTGCGCTATGCCAATGGGATGAAGCTGGCTTTTTCCATAGCCGCCGCCTGGGCGATCTTCGATTTCCTCGCAGGCAAGGCGATCCTGGGCGTCATAGCCCCGATCGATGCCGAGCTGTGGCACCAGATCGCCCACACGGTATCCGTCGCGACCCGTTAGGCCGTCACCACGCGTCGATCCATTTGAGCTTTTTGCCTTCGCGCTTCGGCGGCGGCGGAACGCTGCGCAAACCGGCGGTGATCCAGCGGCGGGTTTCCGCTGGGTCGATCACCTCGTCGAACTCAAATAGCGTGGCGGCGGAGATCGCTTTGCCGCGCTCATACATCTGCGCGACCATCTCGTCATACTTCTTCTTGCGTGCCGCCGGATCGGCGATGGCGGCAAGTTCGTTGCGATAGCCGAGCTTCACCGCGCCCTCCAAACCCATGCCGCCGAACTCGCCGGTGGGCCATGAGATGGTGAAGAACGGGGCGACGAACGACGCACCCGCCATGCCCTGCGCGCCGAGGCCGTAGCCTTTGCGCAGGATGATCGTGAACACCGGCACCGAAACATTCGCACCAATGACGAAGAGGCGCGAATTGTGGCGCACCAATCCGGTTTTCTCCGCTTCCGGCCCCACCATGTTGCCCGGCGTGTCGCAGAGCATGAGGATCGGGATGTCGAAGCCGTCGCAAAGCTGCATGAAGCGCGCGGCCTTGTCGGAACCGTCGCGGTCGATGGCGCCGCCCAGATGCTTTGGGTTATTCGCAATGATGCCGATCGGCCGCCCTTCAATGCGCGCAAACGCGGTGATCATGCCCACGCCGAACTGGCGGCGCAGCTCCAGCACAGAACCGGTGTCGCACATCGTCTCGATCACATCGCGGATCTCGTAGACGCGCAGCCGGTTCTCGGGGATCGCGCGGCGGAGCAGACGCTGATCGGCGCAGGACCAGTCCTTCAGATCACCCTGGAAATAAGAAAGATATTTTTTTGCGATGGCCGTAGCTTCGGCTTCATCTTCCACCACCACGTCGATCACGCCATTGGGCGCCTGCACGGAAACGGGGCCGACATCTTGCGGCTTGAACACGCCCAGCCCGCCGCCTTCGATCATCGCGGGGCCGCCCATGCCGATAGAAGAATTCCTGGTCGCGATGATGACATCGCAGCAGCCGAGCAGGGCGGCATTGCCCGCGAAACAATAGCCGGAGTTCACGCCGACCAATGGCACGAGCCCGGAAAGTTTCGCGAACTGCATGAAGGTGGTCGTGTTGAGGCCGCCCGCGCTCATGCCGTCGGTGTCGCCGGGGCGGCCGCCGCCGCCTTCGGTGAAGAACACCACCGGCAACCGCCATTGTTCGGCGAGATTCATCATGCGGTCTTTCTTCTGATGGTTCCGCATGCCCTGCGTGCCGGCGAGCACGGTGTAGTCATATGCCATCACGGCGACGCGCGATTTTTCGTCCGGGAATTTGTCGCCGTTGACGCGGCCAAGGCCCATGACAAGGCCATCGCCCGGCGTGCGCTCGATCAATTCCTGCATGGAATTGCGGCGCAGGCGGCCCGCGACGACGAGCGAGGAATATTCGACGAAAGAGTCCGGATCGCAGAGATCCTCGACATTCTCGCGCACCGTGCGCTGGCCGGTCTTGCGGCGGCGCGCGACGGCTTCGGGCCGGTTCTCGTCTTTCAGATAATCGCGGCGCTTGTAGAGTTCGGCGAGATCGGGGCGGATGTCGTCCAGATCGACCGCTTCTTCCTTCTTCGCTGTGCCGCCGGTGACTTCACCTTCCTCGATGAAGGCGAGCGGCGCATCCTCGAACACGGTGTCGCCCGGCTCCACGGCGAAGCCTTGAAGCGTGCCGGAAACATGCGCGGTGATGACATGCTCCATCTTCATCGCTTCCATCACGAGCACCTGCTCGCCCGCGCGAATCTGCGCACCCGGCTGAAGCGAAAGCGAAACGATGGTGCCTTGCAGCGGCGCCAGCAGGGCAGACGTGCCTTCCGGCGCTTCCACATCGCTGGCTTCCACCGCTTCATGCTCTTCCTTGCCATGATGCAGGACGGCGAGGGGATCAGAGGAATCCACTTTTGCGCCCGCGCGGCGCGCGACTTTCGGCGGCTCGAAGAACAGTTTCTGATGGTCTTCATCGCGTTGCGTGAGCAGCATGGCGATGTTGTCTTCGATGAACCGGGTATGCGCGGACTTGTCTAATTCCGGATGCAGCAGAATGTTCTGCAGGAAGGGGATATTGGTCGGCACGCCCCCGATCTTGAATTCGCACAGCGCGCGATAGGCCTTGCTCTTGGCATCCGCGAGGTTGCCCGCATGCACGATCAGCTTGGCGAGCAGCGAGTCAAAGCGCGCATTGGTCTGATACCCGGCATAGCCGAAACCATCCACGCGCACACCGCGCCCGGAGGGCGGGTCGTAGGATGAGAGCGTTCCGCCCGCAGGCTTCACGCCACCATCCACCGTCATCGTTTCCACATTGATGCGCGTCTGGATCGCTACGCCGCGAGGGGCTGGCACATCCTTCTGCGTCAGGTGCAAATCCTTCAGCGATTTGCCGTCTGCGATTTCAAGCTGCACGCGGACAAGATCGAGGCCTGTCACTTCTTCCGTGACGGTATGCTCCACCTGCAGCCGCGCGTTGGCTTCGATGAAGGCGAAGCGATCGCCCGCTACCAGGAATTCAATTGTGCCGAGACTCTTGTATTTCGCCGCTTCCGCCAGCGCGACCGCCGCGTCAAAGAGTTTGGCACGGACATTATGCGGGATTTCGACCGCGGGCGCGATCTCCACGATCTTCTGCCGCGCGCGCTGCAGCGAGCACTCGCGGTCCCAGATGTGGGACACGGATTTTCCGTCGCCGATAACCTGAACTTCGATATGGCGCGCGCGCGGGAAGAATTCTTCGGCATAGAGCGCGCCATTGCCGAATGCGGCCTTGGCTTCCGAGGCACAGCGCTCGAAAGCGGAGTCTAATTCCTTTGCATCCATCACCGGCCGCATGCCGCGCCCGCCACCGCCGGCGACGGCCTTGAGCATGATGGCGCCGGTCTTCTCCAAAAACTTGCGCGCTTCGGCGGGCATGATGCCGCCATGGGTGCCGGGCAGTACCGGGACTTTCACCACTTCCGCCAGCTCACGCGCGCGATGCTTGTCGCCGAACAATTCCAGCGCTTCGGGCGATGGGCCGACGAAGGTGATGCCCGCTTTCGCGCAAGCCCGCCCAAATTCCGCGTTCTCGGCAAGAAAGCCATAACCCGGATGGATTGCATCCGCGCCCGCGTCCTTGGCGATCGTGACGATCTGCTCGATGTCGAGATAGGGTGCCGGGCCCTTGCCAATCAGCCCGCGCGCTTCATTTGTCTTCTTTGTGTGGAGCGAAGCCGCATCGTCCTCGGAATAGATCGCGAGTGTTTCAATGCCCATCTCGGCGGCGGTGCGCGCGATGCGGATGGCGATCTCGCCGCGATTGGCGATCAGAAGCTTCTTCATGTCAGGCCCTGAATATCTGTTGGAAGAACGAAACGCGCAAAGCGCCTCGTCCGCAAGGGGGATCAGGCCATCAGTGCAAAGGCATGGGCCGGTGCTGAATCCAGAGGACCGGGCAGGGTGAGCTTGAGGCCGCCCTCCGTGCGCGCGCACGGGATCGCCGTGCCACTGGCGAC
>JBQCJO010000054.1:0-5739 GCA_051952735.1 Rhizomicrobium sp. | reverse complement strand
AGTGCGGGCCACCCAGGTGACGGTTCTCCGATGCTGAAGCAGAATGGCGTCGGCGCTCTGAACTTCGCTGCTGTGTCAGATTTCAACTGGGTGGCCCGCACTCCGGCGGGCCATGACAGCGGTTTTTGGGGGGAGAGTGCTGAACACCCCAACCAATCCTAAGGCTTCGTCAGATCCGGCAGGCCGAAGCGCTTGCGATAGCGCGGCGACATTTCCAGAAGCGAAACATAGATGAGGACGTCGGTGGTCGAGAACTGGTGATCGATCACCGCGCCTTCGCCGATCTGCGCGCCGACGCGAACGTAACCCTTTATCAGCGGCGGCAGCCCCATCAGCGCCTCGCGCGGATTGATCTCATCCTTCGGCATCAGGTCCATGTCGACATAGAGCTTGGGAAGCGCCCGCGCCTTGATCTCTTCGCGCATCGGATGGAAGTGATGCAGATAGGCGAGCGGCATCGCGATGGATTGCGGATCGGTGCCGGGGAACGACGCGCAGCCGAACATCACGTCGATCTTGTAGCGCGCGACATAAGCCATCACGCCGCTCCACAGAAGCTGCACGATGAGCGGCTTGGTGCGATATTCCTTGGCGACGCAGGAGCGGCCCAACTCCAGCAGCCTGGCACCCTTCTGCACGCTTTGCAGAAGCTTGGAGATGTCGAACTCACCGCTGGTGTAGAAGCCGCCGGCGCGCAGCGCGCCTTCGTTGCGCAGCAGCCTGTAGCAACCCATCACGACGGGTTGGCCGTCTTCATCGACATTGGAACGGTCGATGGCGAGCAGGTGATCGCAATAGGGATCGTATTTGTCGAAGTCGCGGCCGGTCGCTTCCATCGCCGGCGTCGGCACGGCGGTCAGCTCTTCGTAGAAGACGCGATAGCGCACGCGCTGCGCGGCTTCGACCTCGGCCTGCGTTTCGGCGACGCGGATCTCGTAATTGTCGGTGGCGACAAGAACCGGCCATTGCGGGCGGTGTTCGTCGATGGGGCCGGAATCGTGGACGCTTACCAAAGGAAAATCCTTTGCCCGGCGCCGCCTCCCGGAGAGCCAGCAGGCCGGACTGTCACAATCCTACAAAATGGGACCGACACCCGCAAACTTCCACCGATTCGGTGACGGATTCATGGCTCTGGAAGTTCCGCTTCAGGTGGCCGCCGCCTGCGCCGCCTTCTGGCGGGCGTTGAGCAAGGCAAAGAGTGCAATGGCGGGAACACCGATCAGGCCCGCGCCGACGAAGAAGATGGCATAGGCGTCAACGAGGCCATGGCTTGTGCTCAACCATTCCACCACCGCGCCGGAGAAACCTTTGAGGATCTTTCCCGCCCACGCATAGGTCGATGCCAGAAGCGCATATTGCGTGGCGGTATAGCCGAGGCTGGTAAGGCTCGACATATAAGAGACGAGCGCGACGCCCGCGAAGCCCATCGCGAAACTGTCCAGCGCCATCACGCCCGCGAAGACTTCCAGATTGTTTCCGGCATAAGCGAGCACCGCATAAGCGGCGACTGCGATCACCTGCAGGAAGCCGCCCGCGATCAGCGCGCGCATGTAACCGAAGCGCAGCGCCGCGAAGCCACCGGCGGCAATACCAAAGAGCGACGCAATGAGTCCGACACTGGCACGCACCGCGCCGACCACATCCTTGCTCAGGCCGATGTCGTGATAGAATGGATTGGCCATCGGCCCCATCACGAAATCGGGCAAGCGATAAAGGCTGATCGCCGCCAGCATCAGGAATGCGAAAACGCCATGCGCCTTGAAGAAGGCGATGAAGGGTCCGATCACCGCATCGAGAAACCCGCGCGGCGTCCATAGCGGCTCCAGCGCTTCCTTGGTGTTCATCGCGGCATCGGCATTCTTCGGCTCGCGCGCGAAGAAGGTCGCGCCGATACCGACGGCCATCAGCACGCCGTAGAGGACATAAGATACCGGCCAGCCAAGATGCTGCGCCGAAATCAAGATCAGGGCGTCGGTCGCCAGCAGCGCCGCGCGATAACCGAGCTGATAGGCGGACGACAGAAGACCAAGTTCATCGCCATCGTCCGCGATCTCGATGCGCCAGGCATCGATCACGATGTCCTGCGTCGAGGAGGAGAAGGCGACGACCAGCGCCAACACGCCGAGCAATGCCAATCCGTGCGACGTTCCGGCGATGCCCATCGCGATCAGCGCAGCGCAGACAAACAATTGCGCCAGCAGCATCCAGCCGCGGCGGCGGCCCAGACGTCCGGCAACCGGCGCCAGCGTGCGGTCGATGATCGGCGCCCAGAGGAATTTCAGCGAATAGGCGATGCCCACCCAGGACAGAAATCCGATGGCCGTGAGCGCGGTGCCTTCATCGCGCAGCCAGTAGCCGAACGTGTTGCCGACCAGGAGAAAGGGAAGGCCACTCGAAAACCCAAGCGCCAGCATCACCAGCGTTTTGGGTTTCAGATAGGCGTCGAAGGAGTGGCGCTTCTTTGCGCCGGCGGTGGCTACGGTCATGCCGCGCGGTGAGCGGCCTGATCGGGCTGGAAGAGAGTCTGGAGCACGGAATCAAGCTCGGCGGGATCGATCGGCTTGGTGAGGAAACCATCCATCCCCGCCTCCTGGCAAGCCTCCCGGATTCCCTGATTCGCGTCGGCGGTGAGCGCGACCACCGGCGTGCGGTCCCGATTCTCTTCCGCTTCCATCTCGCGCAACCGGCGCGTGGTCTCGAAACCGTCCAGCCCCGGCATGTGCAGGTCGGTCAGCACCACGTCGAAGCCTTCCTGCATGAGCATGGCAAGCGCGGCTTCGCCGGAAGCGACGTCTTTCACGTCGAAGCCGCGGCGGCGCAGAAGCTCGCGGCTCAGCATCGCGTTGATCGGATTGTCCTCCACCAGAAGGATGCGCCGGCCCGCGCGTGGCGGCTGGATCGGCGTGGCGGGCGTGATCTTGGTGATCGCGGCCGTTTCGGCAACGGGCGGCATCTCGCTGTCGTCGAGCGTGATGGCATTGGCCGCGACGGTGTCCTGCGCGCGCAATCTTGCGAACAGCGACGCTTGGCGGATCGGCTTCATCATGTAGCCGGTAAAGCCCATCGTCTTCAGTTCGGCCAGATGCGAACGCGCCGCCGGCGGCAGAAGCACGAGCGCGCGGATGCGCTCGTCGGGATAGGCGGGAAGATCCGGCGTGTTGTCCGTGCCGGCGTCGATCAGAAGCACATCCGCTTCCGGCTCTTCCATCGCCGAGGGATGGGTGGACAGCGAAACGATCTGGCCGCCGCCCGCGCTTATTTGCGCGATGAGGCCGTCGCGCAGAACCGAATTGCGCGTCACGACGGCGACGCGCATGCCGTTCAGCGCCGCGCTTTCCTGCTCGTTGCCTGGACGCAGCGCGATCAGCGGCAACCGGCACCAGAAAAGACTTCCGCCGCCGGGCGCCCCGTCCACGCCGATCTGTCCGTCCATCGCCTCGACGAGCTTGCGGGTGATTGCGAGGCCCAGGCCCGTGCCGCCGAATTTGCGCGCATGGCTGGAATCGGCCTGCATGAACTCCTTGAAGATCTCATCGCGCTTTTCCAGCGGCACGCCGACGCCGGTGTCGCGCACTTCCAGGCGCATCCATTTGCGGCCGTATTCCTCCACCATCAGCGCGCTCACGCGAACGCCGCCGCGATCGGTGAACTTCACCGCGTTGCCCAGAAGATTGGTGATGATCTGCCGCAAGCGCAGTCCGTCGCTGCGGATCAAATCGGGCATGCCCGGCTGGATGAAGGAAACGATCTCGATGCCCTTCGCATGCGCGCGCATCGCCAGAAGCTCGATCACGCCGTCGATGAGCGGGCGCAATTCCACATCGTCGTCTTCCAGGGTCACGG
The DNA here is from genome assembly GCA_051952735.1 of Rhizomicrobium sp. Lineage (GTDB taxonomy): Bacteria > Pseudomonadota > Alphaproteobacteria > Micropepsales > Micropepsaceae > Rhizomicrobium. The sequence goes on along the minus strand of JBQCJO010000054.1, from coordinate 1,896 downwards.
TGCCGGATTCGATCTTGGAGAAATCGAGGATCTCTTCGATCAGATGCAGCAGCGACTCGCCGGACTGGTGGATGGCGTCGATATAGGTGCGCTGCTCGGGCTGCGGATCGGTTTCGAGAAGCAGCCGCGCCATGCCGAGCACGCCGTTCATCGGCGTTCGGATCTCGTGGCTCATCGTCGCGAGGAAGCCGGATTTCGCGCGGTTGGCCGCTTCCGCCTTGTCGCGCGCTTCGGTGAGCGCATCTTCCAGCGCCTTGCGCTCGGTGATGTCGCGGCCGACGCTCTGGATCTCGATCAATTGCCCCTGCGCGTTGCGCACGGCGTAATCTTCCCACGCGATCCAGCGCCAGCCATAGACGGTGCGCAGATGCTGGTCGTATTTCACGCGCGGCTGGCCGTTCTCCAATCCGGCGAAGGACCCGAACATCGGCGCGCGGCTGTCGGGATGCAGTTCCGGCGCGAAGGCTTTTCCAAATGCGGTCTGCGGCGTCAGCCCGAACAGTTTCAGGAACGCTTCGTTGCCGTAAGTGAGGCGGCTGTCCGGCGCGCGGCGGAAGATCGCGTCGCCTTGCGCGTCCACCAGGCCTTTGTAGCGGTTCTCGCTTTCATGCAGGCGTCCGTTCATCGCGCGCACGGTGGCGAGCGTCGCCTCGAGTTTTTCCGTCAGCGTGTTGAGTTCGGCGGTGCGGCTTTCCAGCATGCGCGCGCGGCGATGTGCGCCGACGATGCCGCCGAACAGAATGATAAGTCCCAGCGCCGCGACCGCCGGAAGCAGCACGACGGGAAAGAGCGTCAATCGTCCGTGTACGGATATATCGACGAACGCGAAGCCGCCCAGCGCAAGAAGCGCCAGGCCGTAAACCACCGTTGCCAGCCGCGTCAGCCGCACGAACCCCTCCGGAAAGCCGGTATTTGTGCCTTGCCGCGCTTGAAAAAGGCTTAACCGATGGTGGAGGCGCGGGCGCAAATGGTTAATATCCAAGGGTTCCCTGCACGGGAACCAGCCATTTTTGAGCGATTAAACACGGGGAGAATTTTCATGCGTATTTCGATCATGGCGCTTGCCTGCGCGGGGGCGCTGTTTGCCACGGCCGCTTATGCCGACGATCCGATGTCCAACACCTACGGAAACACCGTCACCACCAAGAGCCAGAAGACCGGCGCCACCGGCAAGCTGATGTTCAATCAGGACGGCTCTTATTCCGCCAGTGCGATGGGCGCGGACGGCAAGCCCGTCGCCTACAACGGCAAATGGACGCTGAAAGACGGCGGCACGACGATCTGCCTTGCGCCGGAGCTGCCGCCCAACACACCGGGCTCCGCACCCTCCTGCTCGCCGCTGCAAAAGCACGCTGTCGGCGACAGCTGGAACGTCACCAACGACCAGGGCGAGACATTCGACGTCTCGCTGAGCGCCGGCCACTGATTTTCACCGCATTGTCCAAGCCGCGCGGATAAAACCGCGCGGCTTTTTCTTTTCTCTTCAACCCGTTGGCCGCTGTCACACAAGCTTCGCAAAACTGTGATGTGGCTGGCACCGAGGAAGGTCTCACTCCGGTCCGGCTGGCGTCGCGCGAGGGGTGGGGATTTCCAGCGCCGCCAAACGGTTCCAGCCGTGACACGACCCATCGAAGAGGAATTTCCATGAAGCCAGTTCTCAATCGCCTTGCCGGCATCGCGCTTGGCGCCTTGCTGCTCGGCACCGCGAGCGCGGCAACGGCCGCCGACATGACCGGCGCGGGCGCGACGTTCCCCTATCCGATTTATGCGAAGTGGGCCGAAGCCTATAAAAAGGCGACCGGCATCGGCTTGAATTACCAGGCCCTCGGCTCCGGCGGCGGTATCGCGCAGATCAAAGCGAAGACCGTCGATTTCGGCGCATCCGACAAGCCGCTG
>JBQCJO010000053.1:0-2474 GCA_051952735.1 Rhizomicrobium sp. | reverse complement strand
CAGTTTGACGATCTCCTGGGCATGGCGGGCGATATCCGCCGCTTGGCCGTAATAGGAGGCGCTGGGCTGGTGGACCAGCACGCGCGAGTTGGGGAGGCAGTAACGCTCGCCCGGGTTCCCGGCGCAGAGCAGCAGCGACGCTGCCGACGAAGCCTGGCCGACGCACAGCGTCTGCACCTTGGGACGGATGTACTGCATCGTGTCGTAGATGCCCAACCCGGCGGTGACGTAGCCACCCGGCGAGTTGATGTACATCGAGATTTCCTTCTTCGGATTCTCGGCTTCGAGGAACAGGAGCTGCGCGGTGATCAGGCTGGCGCCGTAATCCTCCACCGGGCCGGTGATGAAGATGATGCGTTCCTTCAAGAGACGCGAATAGATGTCGTAAGCGCGCTCGCCGCGGCTGGTCTGTTCGACCACCATCGGAACGAGGGTGTTCATATAGACGTCGCGCATGTCTTTCATTGGAAGGTACCGCCCGATTCGATGGAGTGAGTTGAATCGCGCCAAAGCGCGCTGTCAACGTGGCCTATATAGGATCACTTCCAGGTTAATTCGACCCTGCGGCAAATGGGGATATCGCCGCGTGAGAAATGCAGGTTTTCCTGTATAGATTGGGAATGGAACTCGCCCTCTTCCGTCCCGCATGAACCAGCCGCTGCTTCTCTCCATTCTCGCAGCAGGTTTCACGGTGGCGTTCTTCCACACCGCGATTCCGACGCACTGGCTTCCCTTCGCGCTGACCGGACGCGCGCAAGGCTGGAGCCACACCAAGACTCTCACGATCACAGGATTGGCCGCGCTGGGGCACACTGGCTTTACCACTCTGCTCGGCGTGCTCGTCGCGCTGCTCGGCATGACGGTGGATTACTGGACCGGCCAGGTGTTCCCGTGGATTGCGGGCGGATTGCTTTTCGCGGTCGGCTTGTTCTTCCTGATCCGGCAGATGACCGGACACGGCCACGCGCATTTTCTGCATCGCCACGATCATCCGCACGATCACGGTCATGTGCACGATCATCGTCACCACGACCATGACGATCACCATCATCGTCCCGGCGTCATAGCCGAAGATCACGATGTCGATGTGCACGTTCACAAAACCACGGATCGCGCCGCGATCGTGAGTTTGCTGGCGCTGCTCACCTTCTCGCCCTGCGAAGGTTTCCTGCCGATCTATGTCTCGGCGGTGCGGCTTGGATGGTCGGGGTTTCTGCTTTCGAGTCTGGTACTGGCGATCGCGACAACCGCGGGCATGATGATCTTCACAGCCATTACGCTTTCCGGCTTGCACCGGATCAACCTGAAAGCCGTCGAACGCTACGAAAGCGGCATCCTTGGCGCCGTGCTTTGCGTGCTCGCCTTTGTTATCGTGTTCGTGGAGAGCTGAGATGGCGCACGCGCATACGCACGATCATGACCATGGCCACCACCATCACGGCCATGGGCACAGCCACGCGCCCGCCGATTTCGGATTCGCGTTCGGCATCGGCATCACGCTGAACATCCTGTTCGTGATCGTCGGCGTTGTGTTCGGCGTGGTCGGGCATTCGATGGCACTGATCGCGGATGCCGGACACAATCTCAGCGACGTACTCGGCCTCGTCATGGCCTGGGTGGCGAGCGTTCTGGTGAAGCGCGCGCCGTCGCAGCGCTTTACTTACGGCCTGCGCGGCACATCAATTCTCGCGGCACTGTTCAACGCCGTGTTCCTGCTGGTGGCGACGGGCGCGATTGCGCTGGGCGCGATCCAGCGCTTCTTCGAGCCGGAACCCGTGGCTGGAAAGCTGGTGATGATCGTCGCCGCCATCGGCATCGTCATCAACGCGGGCACCGCGATGCTCTTCCTGCGCGGGCGCCATGACGATCTCAACATCAAGGGCGCGTTCCTGCACATGGCGGGCGATGCGGCGATCTCGTTCGGCGTGGTGCTGGCGGGCCTCATCATCCTGATGACCGGCTGGCACTGGGTCGATCCACTGGTGAGCATCGGCATCGCGCTGGTGATCGTGGCCGGCACCTGGTCGCTGTTGCGGGATTCATTGAGCATGACGCTGCAAGGCGTTCCGCCCGGCATCGACCTGCCCGCCGTGCGCGATTTCCTGGAGAAATGCCCCGGCGTGTGCGCAATCCACGACCTGCACGTCTGGCCGATGAGCACCACGGAAACCGCGCTCACCTGCCATATGGTGATTTTAGACGGTCATCCCGGCGACGAAGCGCTGCACAAGATCTCCGACGAACTGCGCCACCGCTTCGGCATCCCGCATTCGACAATACAGGTAGAGATCACCGATCAGGCGAACTGCGCGCTGGCGCATGAGCACGCGGTTTAGGAAATCGCTACTCAAACTCACTTGTCATGGCCCGCCGGAGTGCGGGCCACCCAGGTGACGCCTGCATTTATCTCACAAGAAGAACGCCGGCGCTCTAATCACTGACAGCTCGTCGCTTCCAACTGGGTGGCCCGCACT
>JBQCJO010000052.1:0-4297 GCA_051952735.1 Rhizomicrobium sp. | reverse complement strand
ATATAGCGAAAGCGTGGCGCCGGAATGCGCCACGCTCGTCTTTCGAATTATTGCGGCGGGGTGACCGTGAACTGGATGCTGGTCCAGGCGTCCACGGGCTGGCCATTCTTGGTGCCCGGAATGAATTTCCAACCGTTAACGGCATTGGCGGCGGCGGTATCGAGGTCTGGATATCCGCTGGATTGACGCAGCGCGATCTGTTTCACCGAACCGTCGGTCCGCACCAGCGCCGAAATCACGACGGCGCCTTCTTCCCGGGTCGGAAGCGCCGTGGCCGGATAAGCGGGCATCATGTTGGCGCCGCTCGCGTCCACGCGCGGCTTGGTCTCGTCGGCCAAGGCCGGCGACAACGACGAAAGCGCCAGCGCGGCAACGGCCAATCCTGCGAAAATGACGGGTTTGCGATTCATACGGAAATGTCCTCCCCAAACAGCAACGCGATATTACGGGGTTGGCGGGACGTGCCAACTCGCAGGCGCGTGAACAGCGGTCAACATTTCGTGCGTGGAAGGGAAAAGCCTAGTAAAGCCCGCCCGTTCCTTGGTCCACGTCTGACGCCGGACCTTTTCCTTGGGCGCTGAGATTGTTCGTTTCTTCGGTCACCGCAATGCCCGGTTCTGTGCCTGCCTTGAAGGCTTCCAGAATCGTCGTGGGCGCCCCTGCGGGAGCAGGATCGCCGCTGATGCGATTGACGGACACGAGATCAATACCCGCTGGAACGCGGAAAGGTGTGGCCGGCTCGTTTTCCAGCGCGCCTTTCATGAAGTCGCGGAAGATCGGCGCGGCCGCGGTAGCGCCCTGCTCGTAGCGGCCCAATGTGCGCGGGTTATCGAACCCGACAAACACGCCGCAGGTCAGATCGGGCGAGAAGCCGATGAACCAGGTGTCCTTTGAATCGTTCGACGTGCCGGTTTTGCCCGCGAGCGGCTTGCCGACGACCGCAACGCTCTTGCCGGTGCCGTATTGTACGACGCCTTCCAGCATCGAGACGATCTGATAGGCGGTGCGAGGATCGATGATCTGCTGACGCGTGTCGGGCAGCAGCGGCTCAGGCTGGTTGCGCCAAACCGGCGGATTGCATCCCTGGCAGTCGCGAGGATCGTGACGGTAGATGTCCTTGCCGTTGCGATCCTGGATGCGGTCGATGAGCGTGGCGTCGATCTTTTTGCCGCCGTTCACGAACTCCGCATAGCCCGTGGTCATGCGCATCAGCGTCGTTTCATAAGCGCCGATGGAGTTCGAAAGATAAGCGGGCAGCTTGTCGTACACGCCATAACGGATCGGATATTGGACAACCTTGTCCATGCCCACTGCCGCGGCCAGACGAATGGTCATCAGGTTGCGCGACAGCACAATGCCGCGCCGAAGCGTGGCCATGCCAAGGAAGTGCTTTTCAAAGTTCTTGGGCGTCCATAGCGGAAGACCAGGTCCTTGTGGCAACGACACCGGCGCATCGAGAATCTTGCTCACCGGCGTGTAGCCGTTATCGAGCGCTGCAGCATAAACGAATGGCTTGAACGACGATCCCGGCTGACGCTTCGCCTGCATCGCGCGATCGAATTGGCTCGATGCGTAGGAGAACCCGCCCGACATCGCCAGCACCCGACCGGTGTGCGGATCCATGGCGACAATGGCACCATTCACTTCCGGCACCTGGCGCAATCCGTAACTGCCGGTCTTGTCGATCGGCTCGACATAAATCACGTCGCCGATCTTTACGACGTCCTTGGGGCCGTTCGGCGCAGCGCCGACGCTCGCATTTCGCCGGATCTCCGGCCGCGCCCAGGTGAGCTCGCTGAACGGAATGACGCCCCGCCCGCCGTTGTCCAATCCGATCTCGACCGACCTGTCGTCGCCATAGCCGAGCACGATAGCGACATGCCATGTCTCGATGCCCGATTGATTGCCCGCGCTTTTGAGCGCGCTCTTCCAATCGCCATTGACATCGATGTTGCTGACTGCACCGCGCCAGCCGTGACGGCGATCATAGCGCACAAGGCCGGCACGCAACGCGTTCACCGCATAGTTCTGCAAGCGGGAGTCGAGCGTAGAGCGCACCTGCAGACCGCCGTCATAGAGGCCGTTCATGCCGTACTTGGCATAGAGCACGCGGCGGACTTCCTCGACGAAATAGTCGGCATCTTCGGCCTGGATGCCCAACGGACGCATCTGCGTATCGAGAGGCTCTTCCAGTGCCGCGTCGCGTTGCGCGCGCGTGATGTAGCCATTGTCGTACATCTGGCCGATCACCCAATTGCGGCGGTCGAGCGCGGCCTCTTTGTGATAGCGTGGATCGTAGTTGCTGGGCGCCTTCGGCAGTGAAGCGAGGAACGCCACTTCGGCGACATCGAGTTGATCGAGCGACTTGCCGAAATAGTTCAGCGCGGCGGCAGCGACGCCGTAGGAGTTTTCGCCGAGGAATATCTCGTTGAGATAAAGCTCGAGGATTTTCGCCTTGGAATAGGTAGCATCGATGCGGATCGCGAGGATCGCTTCCTTGATCTTGCGCGAGAACTTCACCTGGCTGTTGAGCAGCATGTTCTTGGCGACCTGCTGCGTGATCGTCGAGGCGCCTTCGAGGCGCTTGTGCTGCAGCACGTTCACGACGTCCTTGGCCGCCGCGCGCATGATGCCGGACGGATCGATACCCGGATGGCTGTAGAAATTCTTGTCTTCGGCGGAGGTGAACGCTTCGATGATGAGCTTCGGCACAAAAGCGATCGGCACGAAGATGCGGCGCTCGCGGGCGTATTCGCCCAGGAGGTCGCCGTTACTGGCGTAGACGCGCGTGGTGACCGGCGGCTGGTAGTTCTGCAGAGCCTCGACGCTCGGAAGGTCGCGGCTCAGAGAATAGACATACCCCAGAAGGACGATGACGCCGATAAGCGCCAACCCGCCCAGTGCGAGCCCGCAATAAAGAAAAATACGCCGATACATAGCCTCTGCTGCGGCCCTTCCCCAAAGCCCGATCAATGACCTTTATTATGACGCCAGCATGGCGGGCCGTCACTCCGTGGCATCGGGACCGCCGGAGGAAACCTTGCCGGCCGAGACCCGGCCGAAGTTCTGGTCTACCGCATCGGCAAGGGCCTTTGCCACACCATTCCGCCAGCGATCGCTATGCATCTGGCTGCAGTCCTGGGTATTGGACAGATAGCCCAGTTCCACCAGCACGGCGGGCACGTCCGGCGCCTTCAGCACAACCAGCGCGCCGGAACGATGCGGTGTTCGCGGCAAAATATCGGTCGCCGCCGACATCTTGGACACCACGGTTTCGGCAAAGCGTGACGAGCGATTCATGGTGTCGCGCTGCGCCAGGTCGATGAGGATGTGGGACACGGAATCGTCCTGGCCCGTCAGATCCACGCCCGCGATGATGTCGGATTGGTTTTCCTTCCGGGCCAGCGCCGCCGCTTCCTTGTCGGAGCCCTTTTCCGAAAGCGTATAGACAGATGCTCCCGTCACATCCGGATTGGGATTGGAATCGGCATGGAGCGAGATGAAGAGATCCGCGCCGTAACCACGCGCGATACTTACCCGCTCGCGCAGCGGGATGTAGATGTCCGTATCGCGCGTCAGGTGCACGATATACCCGCGCTTTTTCAGCACCGCGCCGAGGCGCTTGGCTTCGTCCAGCACCAGGTCCTTTTCCTGCATGCCGTCTATACCCACCGTTCCGGAGTCGATGCCGCCATGGCCCGCATCCACCACCACGATTTTGCGTGACGTGCTCTTGGGTCCGAGCGGCACGTTGGTCGCCACCTCTTTGGTTTTGAGGTCGGACGGCCAGCCGGCTGTACGCTCGAATTTCGTTTGGGGAACCGGGAAGAGATCGATCACCACGCGATAGCCGTATCCATCGGACGGCGGAAGGATCAGGGGCTCGGCCACGGTGACCGGCATGTTGAGATCGATCACAAAGCGCGCATTGCCTGGGCGGAACAAGCCGTATCGATAGCTGTGGATCGCGCCGTTGCCGGTTGGCTTTTGCGGACCGTTGAGGCGCCACAAAACCTCCGGCATGTCGATCACGACACGGTTGGGATTTGCGAGAGTGAACACCCGCAGCTTCACCGGATCGGAAAGTTCGATGACGAAGCGCGTGCGATCGTCATGCTCGCCGATGCGCACGTTCATCACGACAGGCGCGGCGGAGGCTGCCAGTTTCGCGATCGGATCGGCAGCCGGCTTGCCGGGCGCCGCATCCGCAGGCTGGCTCGGCGGAAACCACTGTCCCTGTGCGGGTGCCGCAGCCGTCTCCGGCGAGAGGCGGACTGTCTGCTCCCGTGGGGGCTGG
>JBQCJO010000051.1:0-2097 GCA_051952735.1 Rhizomicrobium sp. | reverse complement strand
TGCTCGAGTTCGGCGAGAGCGACTGGCTCTCCCTCTCCCGTGGCGAGATAGACCGTGAGACCTGAGAGATCGTTCTCTTCCGGAAAGGCGTCCGTGAGCCGGGCGAACAGGTTCGCACGACACAGGATCGGATTGCCGCTACGGAGGCGAACCGCATCCGGACCCGTGACGGCCAGCGCCGGGATGCCGTCCAGCGCGGTCGAAATGGGCCTCAAGTGCTCAAAAGCGGCGGGACTATGCATAAAACCCCTTAGTGTTTCTAGGGGGACAGAATCTTTCTCTGCGAACCCGCCCACAGAGGTCCGCCGGAGCTGGGAGACATGGCCCACGGTGCCCAGCGCAAGGGCGATATCCCGCACCCAAGCCCGGACGTAAGTCCCTTTGCCACAACGCATTTCGAACACGGCATGGTCCGGATCGGGCGTCTCCAGAAGCCGGGCCTCATGGATTTCGACCTGCCGGGATTGGAGTTCCACGGCCTCGCCCTCCCGGGCCAGATCGTAGGCCCGCTCGCCGTCCACCTTGATGGCGGAGTAGGCCGGCGGGGTCTGGCTGATCTCACCCACGAAACGGGGAATGGCGGCTTGAATTTCTTCGCGGCTGGGTCGGGCACGGGAGGTTTCCGTGACCCGGCCTTCGGCGTCGTCGCTGTCGCGGGCCTCACCCCAATGGGCGGTAAAGCGATAGGTCTTCTCCGAATCCATCGCATAAGGAACGGTCTTGGTCGCTTCGCCGAGCGCAATGGCGAGAACGCCCGTGGCCAGCGGATCGAGCGTTCCGGCATGACCGGCTTTCTGCGCATCGAAGATGCGGCGCACCAGACCGACAACTTGTGTGGAGGTGACGCCGGTGGGTTTGTCCACGATCACCCAACCGTGGACCGGCGAGCCCTTCTTCTTACGACCCATTGGAATCTTCTGAATCGTCTTCGGGCGTTTTCAGATCGCGCGCCACCCGCTCGGATTTGAGAAGGTTCTCGATCTTTTCGGCCTCCGCGAAGGATTCGTCTTCCACGAAGCGCAAATCCGGCGTGAACTTCAGTTCGATCAGATGGCCCATCTCGCCGCGAATGAAGGCGCGATGGCGATTGAGCGCGGCGACAACCTGTTTCGCATTCTTCCCACCAAGCGGCTCGACGAACACGGTCGCATGGCGCATGTCGGGCGAGGGCTTCACTTGCGTCACGGTGACGGAAACGCCTTTCAGATCGTCGTCGCGAATGTCGCCCTGCCGCAGGACATCGGCGAGCGCATGGCGCAGCATCTCGCCGACGCGCAGCTGGCGCTGCGTTGGCCCGGCATTGTGCGCATGAGAATGTTGGCGGCGCGGCATGGCGTTCTCCTTATTCTTCCGCGTATCCGAACGCCCTGATCCAGGGCGTCAGCACGGGGATCACGGGCGCGATCTGATCGCGATAGGCGCGCCACTGATCGACACCGCGTGCGTAAAGACCCTCGGCCACCTGCGCGGCGCTGGGCGTGTTGATGAGCTTGGTGCGGGCACGCGCCGCGAACTCCGTCATGGAATCGGCGTATGCGATGCCCAGAAATTCGCAAAGCCCGCGCACTTCTGCGTCGAATCTCGCCACAAGGTCCTCGTAACGGATGACGTAAAACGGCATGGGATAAGTCGCGCGCGCAACTTCGCAAAGCTGCATCGCGACATCGTAGAGCGCCGCGGCGCGCTCGAGCGTCAAAAGCTCGTACATTTTTTCCGACATCCCGAAGCGGCGCCGGAAGCAGGAAAGAACGACATCGCGCGGATCGCGGATGGCGAGCAATATCCTGGCCTGCGGGAACAGCTTCGCGATCAACGGCAGGAGCAGCGCATTGAGCGGCATCTTGTCGACGAACACAGGCTTGTCGAGCGACGCGCCGGCGGTTTGCATCTCCGCCCAATAGGCATCGCGATAGGGCGCAAGATCCTGCGCGTCGTCCAGGCGGTTCAAACCATCGGGCGGAGCGATGAAATCGGTTTCCGCGGCGAGAAGCCCATCACGCTCTTCGACGGTTTCGATCTCCGGATGGCCGGCCAGCACGTTCTCCAAAAGCGTGGTTCCCGAACGCGGGAAGCCAAGCAGAAAGACATGCGTCTTCA
>JBQCJO010000050.1:0-3519 GCA_051952735.1 Rhizomicrobium sp. | reverse complement strand
GATCCGAAGACCGGCGAAAGCGGCAGCAAGTGCGCGCTGGTGTACGGCCAGATGAACGAGCCGCCGGGTGCCCGCGCCCGCGTGGCCCTGTCCGGCCTCACCGTCGCCGAGCATTTCCGCGATCAGGGCCAGGACGTGCTCTTCTTCGTGGACAACATCTTCCGCTTCACGCAGGCGGGTTCGGAAGTGTCCGCGCTTCTGGGCCGTATTCCTTCGGCGGTGGGTTATCAGCCGACGCTGGCAACCGACATGGGCCAGCTGCAGGAACGCATCACCACCACGACCAAGGGTTCGATCACCTCGGTGCAGGCCATTTACGTGCCGGCCGACGACTTGACCGACCCGGCGCCGGCGACCTCGTTCGCGCACTTGGACGCGCAGACCGTTCTGTCCCGCGCCGTGTTCGAAAAGGCGATCTTCCCGGCGGTGGATCCGCTCGACTCCAACTCGCGCCTGCTCGACCCGCGCATCGTCGGCGAAGAGCACTACACGGTTGCGCGTCAGGTTCAGTCGATCCTGCAGAAGTACAAGTCGCTGCAGGACATCATCGCCATCTTGGGCCTGGACGAACTCTCCGAAGACGACAAGATCACCGTCGCGCGCGCGCGCAAGATCGAACGCTTCCTGTCGCAGCCGTTCTTCGCGGCCGAAGTGTTCACCAACGTGCCCGGCATCACCGTGAAGCTCGAAGACACCATCAAGAGCTTCAAGGGCCTCGTCGCAGGTGACTACGATCACCTGCCGGAGCAGGCGTTCTACATGGTCGGCACCATCGAAGACGCCATCGCGAAGGCCCAGAAGATGGCGGCGGAAGCAGCGTAACCATGGCCGACAAGATCGCCTTCGACCTCGTATCGCCGGAACGGCTTCTTCTCGCCGAGGAAGCCGACATGGTCACCGTGCCTGGCGCGGAAGGCTATATGGGCGTGATGGCCGGTCACATGCCGCTCGTCTCCACCCTGCGCGCCGGTATGATCGACGTGCAGAAGGACGGCACGGACCGCCGCTTCTTCATCCGTGGCGGCTTCACCGAGATCAATCCGGAGAAGATCGTCGTCCTCGCCGAGGAAGCGATCCCGATGGAAGAGTTCGACCTCGCCGTCCTCGATCAGCGCATCAAGGACACCGAGGAAGACCTCATCGCGGCCAAATCGGAGGCCGAGCGGTCCCGCATTTCGGAATCGCTGGACGATTTGCGCCTGATCCGCGCCGCCTTTTAGATATATTCCCCAATCGTGACAGGGGCTTAATCTCGGAAAGGCGGCGATTTGCGTCGTCTTTCTGGGTTCCAATCCGGCAACAGCCTTTGGTATAAACCGTTGAATCTGCGGCTGGGGGTCGGCGGCAGACGGAAGGGCTTGGAATGTCTGAGGGCACGGTTTTCGCGGCGGGTTGGACACTGGACGACGTCCAGTGGTCGAAGTTCGACGCCTCCAAAGTCGATCCGGGACTGCTGCAGGCGGTGAAGGCTGCCTCGCTGGTCGAATACAATGCGCCGGACTACGTCACCTATCTCAAGCGCGTCTTCAAAGACTCCGGCGCCGAAACGCTCGCCAACATCGAGCAGTGGGGCATCGAAGAGACGCAGCACGGCCTCGCGCTTGGCCGCTGGGCGGAGATGGCGGATCCGAGTTTCGATTTCAAAGGTTCCTTTGCCCGCTTCCGCGAAGGCTACAAGGCCCCGCATTTTTTCAACGACGACACCACCTCTGTGCGCGGCAGCCGCCGTGGCGAGATGGTCGCGCGCTGCGTGGTGGAATGTGGAACATCATCGTTCTACAGCGCCATCCGCGAAGCCGCGGACGAACCTGTGCTGAAAGAAGTTGCGGGCCGCATCGCGGCAGATGAATTCCGCCATTACAAACTTTTCTTCGAGATGCTGCATAAGCAGAACGAGCCGGAACTGCCCTTCTGGCGCAAGCTCATCGTCGCTTTGACCCGCGTCAATGAATCCGACGACGACGAACTCGCCTATGCGTTCTACGCCGCGAATATCGCGCCGAGCGAGCCCTACAAGCGCGAAGAATATGCCCGCGCCTATTATGCGCAATCGCTCACCCTCTATCGCCGCCATCATGTGCGCAAACTGGTGCAGATGATCGCCAAGACGATCGGCGCCGATCCCAATGGCCGTCTCACGCAGGCTGCCGGGGCGGTCGCATGGCGAGCGCTGCGTGTGAAAGCCGGCCTCAACGCGCGCGCTGTGGCGCAGGTCGCGGCGTAAGCCAGGCTCGCCGGGGTTGTTGCAGCACTGCCTGCACCCCATATCAGATTTGCTATGACTCTTTGTCCGCGAAACACCTTCCGCGCCGGTCGCCTCCACGCAGGCCTTTGACCCGGACGGCTTTGCGCCGTCCGGGACGATCCCACTCCATCCATCAGGAACCGCGCGATCAGCGCAGGAGGATTGTCATGTCATTGCCCTGTCTCCCCAGAATATTCATTCCCGCAAGCAACAAGCGTGCACTGAACCGGCTGGCACAGCGTGCCGGAAATGAGAAATCTCCCGTGGCGCCGTTCCTTCGCGCCGAGTTGCAGCGTGCGGATATTTGCCCGGACAAGGCCCTGCCGCAGCGAACCGTGGTGATGAACAGCACAGTCGCTTATCGCATCGACTGGAATCCCGTTCAGCATGGCCGGATCGTGTTCCCGAATGTTTCCGCAGCAGAGAAGGACGACATCAGCCTGCTCTCTCCGCTCGGTGTCGCACTGCTCGGGCTGCGCCGTGGCGACTGCATGCCGTTTTTCACGCAGGACCGCGGATTTCGTCTCGTCACTGTCCTGGATGTTACGCCGCCAGAAGAAAGCGAAGCGGCCGACCGCTTCACACGGAGGAATACGACATGAGCATTGCCCGGCATTTGCCCAGGATCGCTATCGGCGCCGCCGATTTGGAGCGTTTGGCCAATCTCGCGGAAAGCGCGCGGCACACCCATCCCGATATCGCCGAATATCTCGTGCGCGAACTCGACCGCGCCAATATCGTGGAGGGCGAAACCGGCCCGGCGCGCATACGCATGGGCTCACAGGTTGAATACAGAGACGAGGACACCGGACAGGTTCGTTCGATCCAGCTTGTCTATCCGTCGGAATCCGATCCGGAGCATGGGCGCATTTCGGTGCTGACGCCGATCGGCGCTGCCCTGATCGGCCTGGCGGAGGGCCAGTCGATCGAATGGACCGCACGCTCCGGCGCGCCGAGAATGCTGACCGTTCTAAAAGTGGGAGCGTTCGCCGCCGCGCACTAGCAACGTGCTATACGCCGCGCTTCACCATCATCTGCTTGATTTCGCCGATCGCTTCCGCCGGGTTCAATCCCTTCGGACAGGTGTTGGCGCAGTTCATGATGGTGTGGCAGCGATAGAGCCGGAACGGATCTTCCAGGCCGTCGAGCCGCTCTCCGGTCGCTTCATCGCGGGAATCCGAGAGCCAGCGGTGAGCCTGCAGCAAAGCGGCCGGCCCCAGATAGCGCTCCGGATTCCACCAATAGCTTGGGCAGGACGTCGAGCAGCAGGCGCA
>JBQCJO010000049.1:0-7289 GCA_051952735.1 Rhizomicrobium sp. | reverse complement strand
AGATCGCGCGCCATACGCCGTTCCGAACGGAATGGTGAAATAAAAGAAACCAATACGATAAGTCCTGAATCGGCAAAGAGCTTTGCCACCTCGCCAACACGACGGATGTTTTCCACGCGATCCGCATCCGTGAATCCGAGGTCGCGATTAAGCCCGTGGCGGATATTGTCGCCATCGAGCAGATAGGTGTGACGGCCCTGCGCAAACAGCTTGCGTTCCACGAGATTCGCGATTGTGGACTTGCCGGACCCGGACAAGCCGGTGAACCAGAGCACTGCCGGCTTCTGCCCTTTCATCTCGGCCCGGGCGGACTTGTCGACGTCGAGCGCCTGCCAATGGACGTTGGTGGCGCGGCGCAGACCGAAATGAATCATGCCGGCGCCGACGGTGTTGTTGCTGAACCGGTCGATGAGAATGAAGCCGCCGGTGTCCCGGTTCTCCGAATAGGGATCGAAGGCGATGGGCTGGGCCAGCGCGAGATTGCCGTAGCCGACCTCGTTCAGGGCCAGCGTCTTGGCGGCTGAGTGATCGAGCGTGTTGACGTCGATCTTGTGCTTCAGCTCGGTGACCGAGGCCGGGATCGTCCGCGCACCGATTTTTAGCAAATACTGACGGCCGGGAAGCATCTCGTCTTCCGCCATCCAGAGAATATGGGCCGAGAACTGATCGGATACTTCGGGACGACTTGCGGCCGGGGCCAGAACATCGCCACGGGAGACGTCCACTTCGTCGGCCAGGGTGAGCGTCACGGCCTGTCCGGCCGCTGCCGCCTCGAGATCCCCGTCCATGGTCACGACGCGGGCGACCCTGGTGGTGCGGCCGGAATCGGCCACGGCGATGGCATCGCCCGGCCTCACCTGCCCCGAAGAGATCGTGCCCGAGAAGCCCCGGAAATCGAGATTGGGCCGGTTCACCCACTGGACCGGCATGCGGAAGGGCTTTTCGACGAGGCCGGATTCGACGTTCACCGCCTCCAGATGCTCGAGCAGCGCGGGGCCGGCATACCACGGCATGTTGGCGCTGCGGCCGATGACGTTGTCACCGAAGCGGGCGGAAAGCGGGATCGGCATGAGACTGGCGAAGTCGAGTTGTGCGGCAAACGCAGAGAAGTCCGCCACGATGCGGTCGAAAACCTCCTGCGAGAAATCGACGAGATCGATCTTGTTCACCGCCAGCACGACATGGCGGATGCCAAGCAGCGAGGCGATGTAAGCGTGGCGGCGCGTCTGTGTCAGCACGCCCTTGCGCGCGTCGATCAGGATGACCGCGAGTTCGGAATTGGACGCGCCGGTCGCCATGTTGCGCGTATACTGTTCATGGCCGGGCGTATCGGCGACGATGAATTTGCGCTTGTCGGTGGCGAAGAAACGGTAGGCGACGTCGATGGTGATACCCTGCTCTCGCTCGGCTTCGAGGCCATCCACCAGCAGCGCGAAGTCGATATCGTCACCGGTGGTGCCGTGCTTCTTGGAATCCTTCTCCAAAGCGGAGAGCTGGTCCTCGAACAGAAGCTTGGTGTCGTAGAGCAAACGGCCGATCAGGGTGGATTTGCCGTCGTCAACGCTGCCGCAGGTGAGGAAACGCAGCAACGACTTGCGCTCCTGCGCGGCCAGATAATCCTTCAAATTCTGGACGGGCGAGTTCATCAGAAATAGCCCTCGCGCTTCTTCTTCTCCATGGAGGCGTTTTCGTCGCTGTCTATGAGACGGCCCTGGCGCTCGGAGGTTCGGGCCGTGAACATCTCCGCCACGATGGCTTCGATCGTATCGGCATCGGACTCGATAGCCCCCGTAAGCGGATAGCAGCCGAGAGTGCGGAACCGCACCAGCATCTCCTCGGGCTTCTCGCCGGGTTTCAGTTTCATGCGGTCGTCATCGACCATGATGAGCGTGCCGTCGCGCTTTACGACCGGACGCCTCGCCGCGAAGTAGAGCGGCACGATCGGCAGGCCTTCCATCATCGTGTATTGCCAGATGTCGAGCTCGGTCCAGTTCGACAGCGGGAAGACGCGGATGCTTTCGCCCTTGTTGATGCGCGTATTGTAAACGCGCCAGAGTTCGGGGCGCTGGTTCTTCGGATCCCAGACATGGTTGGTGTTGCGGAAGGAGAACACGCGCTCTTTCGCGCGGCTCTTCTCTTCGTCGCGGCGTGCACCACCGAACGCAGCATCGAAGCCGTATTTGTCGAGCGCTTGCTTCAAGGCTTCGGTCTTCATCACCTGGGTATGCAGCGACGAGCCGGAATCGAACGGATTGATGCCGCGCTTCACGCCGTCTTCGTTGGTATAGACGATGAGATCAAGGCCGAGGCGCTTGGCGGTTTCATCGCGAAACTTGATCATCTCGCGGAATTTCCATGTCGTATCGACATGCAGCAACGGGAATGGCGGCTTGGACGGATAGAACGCCTTCATCGCCAGATGCAGCATCACACCGGAGTCCTTGCCGATGGAATAGAGCATCACCGGGTTGCGGAATTCGGCCGCGACTTCGCGGATGATGTGAATGCTCTCGGCCTCGAGACGGCGCAAATGGCTGAGATGTCCGGCGGCGGTGCTGTGCAATGCCTTGTCCTGCTTGTGCAAACGGGCGTCTTACTTAATGGGTCCGGGGGCGCAATTCCACCGGTCAGGGGCGATCCGCCACGCTGCGCAAAATCTGTTCCGCAGCGGCGCGGACGTGGAATTTTTCCATCAGGAGGCGCCGCGCTGCAGTCCGCATCCCGGCGAGCAAGGCGGCATCGTCCAGCAGTGTTGTACAGTTCTTCAGGAAGCCGGCGTCATCGGGATTGAGGCTGACCAGCCCGGCACCCGATTCCTTCAGAAGCCCGACAAGATCGTTGCCGGAATTCACGCTCGCGACCGTGGGCATTGCGCATTGCAGATAGCCGAGAAGCTTTCCGGGAATGTTGGCGCTTTTCAGCGAAGGATGCAGGGTGATGAGGCCCACATCGAACTCCTGCAGCAGCTGAAGATATTCGTCCTGCCCGACAGAGGGCAGCAACCTGACATTGTCGAGACCGCGAGCGCGGACCGCCGCTTCGACGCGTCCATATTCGCTGCCTTCACCCACAAGAAGGATCGCAGCGGCGGGGTGGCTCTTCAGCCCTTCGGCAAGACGGAGGATGTTATCCATATCCTGCGCAACGCCGATGTTGCCGCCGTAGAAGAAGACAACCTTGCCATCCAGCCCCAGCGAGGAGCGGAAGCCGCCTGGCTTGGGAGACGGAAGCTCCGATGCCGTCCAGTTGAAAAGCACTTCGAGCTTCGCGCCCACATCCGCGCGCTTTTCGAGATAGTCGAGATTGGCGGGAGACTGAACGGCAATACGATCAGCGGACCTGTAGTTCCGCGCCTCGTAGCGTTTGAAGAGATAATAAATCGGGCCTTTGCGAAGCTCTCCGACTTCGAGCGCCCAATCCGGGAAGATGTCGCGCAGCACCAGATAGGTCTTGGCCTTCCAGAGTTTCTTGAGACGAGCAACCAGCGCGCCGAAGAAGATCGTCGGAGAATAGTAGACGATGAGATCGCAGGGATGGCTTTCGAGAAAGCGGCGCGCATTGCTCCAGACCGTGCGCGACAGAAGCATCTCGTTCATGCCGCGCTGGAACTTGTTCGCACCTTTGATTTTTCCGGTACGCACACGGCAAATGGAAAGCGCTCTCTCGGTTTCGACGGTCCATGGGTCGGCTATCGCATCATCCACCGTGATGACCCGAACCGTATGGCCGAGGCTGACGAACTCGCGCGCCAGATCCTGAACCAGCTTGGCAGCAGACTTCTTGCTGGGCGGATAGCAATCGACGAGGAGAGCGATGCGCATTGCGCGCCTTACGGCGTTTGTTCGCGCCACACCGTGCGCATGACGTAATCGCGATAGCTCTGAATGACGCGCACGACCTTGCGTGAAACGTCCGTCGCTTCGTAATCGGGTGCCATCGCGAAGGAACGGTCGCTCGTCTTGCGCTGCGCCACAACCAGGTCGATGGCCTGCATGATCCGCACCGGATTGAGGCCCGCCATCACGACGCTACCCACGTCCATACCTTCCGGGCGCTCATGTGCTTCGCGCAGCATCACGCCGGGGAAGTCCAGAATGGAAGCTTCTTCGGTCAACGTGCCGCTGTCGGAAAGCACGCAATAGGCATCCTTCTGCAGCCGCACATAGTCGAAGAAGCCCAGCGGCTTCAGCAGACGCAGATCCTTGTCGGTCGAGACGAACTTCTTGCCGCCCTTCTCCATCTGCTGCGCCGTGCGCGGGTGGACGGACATCACGACGGGCATCTTGTATTGCGCGCGAATCTGCTTGAGCGATGTCATCAGCGCGGCGAGACGCGCCGGCGTATCGACATTCTCTTCGCGATGCGCGCTCACCACAAAATAACCCTTGGGCTTCAGCTTTAGGCGTTTCAACACATCGGACTTTGCGATCTGCTTTTCGTGATGCGCCAGAACTTCGCGCATGGGCGAGCCGGTCTTGATGATCGTCTCGGGGCGAACGCCCTCCGCGATCAGGTAACGGCGGGCATGCTCGGTATAGACCAAGTTGATATCGCTGGTGTGGTCCACGATGCGACGGTTGATCTCCTCGGGCACGCGCACGTCGAAGCAGCGGTTGCCGGCTTCCATGTGGAAGATCGGAATATGGCGGCGCTTGGCGGGAATTACCGCGAGGCAGCTATTGGTATCGCCCAGCAGCAGAAGCGCATCCGGCTTCTCGCGCGCGAAGAGCTTGTCCGATGCCGCGATGACATTGCCGATGGTATCGGCGGCGCTCTCACCGGCAGCGTTCAGGAAATGATCGGGTTTGCGGATGCCCAGATCGTCGAAAAAAATCTGATTGAGCTCGTAATCGAAATTCTGACCGGTATGGACCAGAACGTGGTCCATGCGCTTGTCGAGCTCGGCGATGACGCGCGACAGCTTGATGATCTCCGGCCTTGTGCCGACGATCGTCACGACTTTCAGTTTTGCGGCTTTGCCCCGGGCCATCGGTCAATACTTGGAATCGAAGGGCACACTGTCCTGATCCGGCAACAGCTTGTGCCGTTCCAGAAGCGCGCGCGTTTCTTCAAAACTCAGTACATTGTCGGACGAGCTCAGCTCGCGCGTGCGGGCTGAGGGCGCCTTTCCCCCATCGCCCTGTAATTCGGGCAGCATCGGAAGGATCGCGTAGTAGTTTCCGCATTTGCGGACGTGGTGACACTCCTCCTGAGAGATCATCACTTCGTGCACCTTTTCGCCCGGGCGGATACCGATCACCCGGACCTCGTTGCCGCGATCACCAATCATCGCTTTGGCCACATCGGTCATCTTGGACGACGGTGCGTCCGGCACCAGCACTTCGCCGCGCTTCGCATCTTTCAAAGCCGCAAAAACGGTGTCGACGGCCTGATCGATGCTCAGCATGAAGCGCGTCATGTCTTCCGTCGTGATCGTCAGCGGCGATTTTCCCAGCACCTGCTGGCGGAATAATGGAATTACCGAACCACGCGAAGCCATGACATTGCCGTAGCGCACGCAGACGAACCGCGTTTGCGGCGCATGGATATTGGCGGCGATGAAAATGCGCTCCTGCACAGCCTTCGTCATGCCCATCACATTGACGGGCAGAGCCGCTTTGTCGGTGCTGATGCCGACGACCGCCTCGATAGGCATGCGATGTTCGATCACGGCGCGCGTCAGATTTTCCGCACCAATGCAGTTGGTGAGAACCGCCTGCATCGGGAAATATTCGCAAGTCGGCACCTGCTTCAGGGCCGCGGCATTGATGACGATGTCGCTGTCGCGCATCGCCGACACGACGTCGGCATAACGGCGCACATCGCCGATGCGAAACTCCAGCGCACGCTCGAAATTACGATAGGTCACGTCGTCGGTCGCGACCGCGCGATTCAGATAAGCGATGCGCATGTCGTATTGCTTGGCGTCGTCGCGCGACAGCACGATCACTTTCGCCGGCGCGCCCTGCTCGCCCGAAAGGATGCGGCGCACCAGCACGCGGCCCATGGAGCCCGTGCCACCGGTGACGAGAACGCGTTTGCCCTCAAACATGGGCGGCCTCATAGGCATCGTACGGGGTGGAGTCGGCGATCATTTCTTCCAGCATCGGCTTCCAGGCGGGAGCAACATATCCTGTCTCGTCCGTAAAACGGTCCATGATGAGGCTGCGGTCGCAGAGGAATTCCCGGTTAACGTCTATCTCGATGGGGTAGCCGCCAATCTCGCGAAGGAGTGTCAGCAAGTCAAACTTGCTGATCGGCGCACTGGCGACCTGGTAAACGCCGCGCAGGGGCCGCTTCGCGGCGAGCACGCGGGCGACAATCCGGGCCATCTCGATCGTCGTGAAGCCCGTATAGATCGCGCCCGTGAAGCCGCTGATCCGCTTGCCGCGCTGGCCCAGGAACCATTCGAAGAGACCGTGCTTCGGCCCGATCAGTTCACGCCCGATGATCGAGCTGCGCAGCGTAACGGCGCTGCCCTCCGGATGATCGGTTTCGCCCAGATATTTGCTGCGGCCATAGATATCTTCGGCATCCGAACTGTCACTCTCGCGATACTGGCCCTTGCGGCCCGAAAACACGCAATCGGTGCTGAAGTGAATGAGACGCGCATCCGCCTCGCGGCATAGCAGGTCGAGCTGGTGTGGGAGATTGGCATTCAGCGCGACGGCCAACTGACGATTCTCGGCTTCCTTGTGCTGCTTGATGAGCCCCACGCAGTTTACGATCGCGAACGGCTTTTCCTTGCGAACGATGGAAGCGAGATTATCGAAATCCATCGCATCCACACCATCGAGCAATCGCGTCCGCCCGAAGACTTCCGGGTAAGCCGCATAGGCCTGTGCCGACTTGCGAACGGTGGCGATGATCTCATGGCCCTCCGCCGGCAATCGCTGGCAAAGCTTGTGGCCGAGCATTCCGGCGGCGCCCAAGATCAAAACTTTGGCCAAAAGACCATCTCCCCCGGAGTGTCCGGACTAGCTGCGCGCCGTCGTGCCATTCCGGACACGCGGTGAAAAGGAAAAAATCTCTCTTCAGCAAACAAGGTGTTTCACCCGCTCGGCAATCGCGAGACTGCTCGTGAGGCCGGGGGACTCAATGCCGTAGAGCGCCACCACGCCCGGAACTCCGTGGTCTCGCGGTCCGTCGATGCGGAAATCGGCGATGATGCCCTCGGGTCCGGCAATCTTGGGCCGGATACCGGCGTAAGACGGCTCCAAAGCACCGTCACGAAGATCAGGCCAATAACGGCGAATAGCATCATAGAAGCCCGACGAGCGCGCGGGGTC
>JBQCJO010000048.1:0-4034 GCA_051952735.1 Rhizomicrobium sp. | reverse complement strand
ATATTCCTTCGGGATACCGACCCGCAGACCTTTCACGCCGTTTTCCAGACCGGCTTCATAGTCCGGCACTGGAATATCAACGCTGGTGGAATCCTTCGGATCGACACTGGCCATGTGGCGGAGCATGATCGCCGCGTCGCGCACCGTGCGCGTCATCGGCCCCGCCTGAACGACCGACGAGGCAAACGCCACCGTGCCCCAACGCGAGCAGCGGCCGTACGTCGGCTTCAGGCCAACAGTGCCCGTGACTGCGGCAGGCTGGCGGATCGAACCGCCGGTGTCGGTACCCGTCGCTCCCAAGCAAAGATTTGCAGCGACCGCCGAAGCGGAACCGCCAGATGAGCCGCCAGGCACCAGCATTTGATTGGAATTCTTCGCACGCCACGGGTTGGCGACGGGCTTGTAGAAGCTTGTTTCGTTGGACGAGCCCATAGCGAACTCATCCATGTTCGTCTTGCCAAGCATCACCGCGCCGGCGTCCCACAGATTCTGTGTGACGGTGGATTCATAGGGCGGGATGAAGTTGTTCAAGATGTTGCTGCCCGCAGTCGTCTTCACACCCTTGGTGCAAAACAGATCCTTGATCGCGAGCGGCAGGCCTTCCAGCGGACGCGCCTCACCCTTGGCGATGCGCGCATCGGAAGCGGCAGCCATCTCCAACGCCTTCTCCGGCGTTTCCGTCACGAAAGCATTGAGCGGCTTCGCATCGGCGACAGCCTTGGAGAATGCCTTCGTCAGTTCGGTGGACGAGACCTTCTTGCCCGAAACCGCTGCGCGCGCTTCGGCCAAGGTGAAATCGGTGATTTTCGAAGGAAGCGACATTATTCCACCACCTTCGGGACAACGAAGAAATTGTCTTCGCTCAACGGCGCGTTCGCGGTCACGGCTTCGGCGATGTTGCCGTCCGTCACCACGTCCTCGCGCATCTTGAGCTTCTGCGCGACGACCGAGGTCATGGGCACCACGCCATCGACGTTCACTTCCTGCAGTTGCTCGACCCAGGCCAAAATCCCGTTGAGTTCACGCTCCATCGGCTCGACGCGGTCTTCTTCCAGCGCGATGCGGGCAAGCTTGGCGATACGGCGGACGGTGTCCTTGTCCACGGACATGAGCGGCTCTATGTGCTAGGAATCCGCGACTTTGCTAGCAACCCGAGGGCCGGGCTGGCAAGCAAATGTGGCCCCAAGGACGCGCATATTAGATGAGCCTCGGCATTACCGTCATCGACCATGTCCAGATTGCCGCTCCCAAGGCGCTGGAGGCAGAAACCCTGCGCTTTTATCGGGAAATTCTAGGGCTCACCGAAATCCCCAAACCCGCCGAACTGCAGGGGCGCGGCGGTGCGTGGTTTCAAACCGGCAATCTGCAAATGCACATCGGCGTTGATCCGGAAGGCGGCGGCCCGAAGAGCAAGCGCCACGTCTGTTTTCTGGTCCCCGACCTGCCCAAAGCAAAGGCACAAATTCAGGCAGCCGGAGTTGCCATAGAAGAAGAGAGCACGGCGGAAGGTCTCTCCCGCTTCTTCATCCGCGACCCCGCCGGCAACCGCATCGAAATCGGGCACCGCTGATTGGCCGTCGTCGAACTCGCCGCGCTGAAACCTGCGCTCGCGCCCCGCGCGCGGCTGCTGGGTTTCGATCTCGGCGAGAAGACGATCGGATTGGCCCTCTCCGACATTATGTTGACGGTGGCAACGCCGCTGGAAACGCTGAAGCGCGGCAAGTTCGGCGTTGATGCGGTTGCCATTGAATCGCTTATCAACACGCACGGCGTGGGAGGATTGGTGATCGGTCTGCCGCTGAACATGGACGGGACGGACGGACCCTCCGCACACTCTGCGCGCGCCTTCGCCCGTAATTTCGCGAACCGCTCGACACTGCCTATCGTCTTCTGGGATGAACGCCTGTCCACCGCTGCCGTAACGCGTACGCTTCTGGATGCCGACACCTCGCGCAAGCGCCGCAGCGAGGTGGTGGACAAGATGGCGGCAGCCTACATTCTGCAAGGCGTGCTCGACCGGCTGAGGGCGATGGGGGCCTGATGAAAAACTTCGACGGCGAAGCGCCCGCGCGCTTTCTCTGGCTGCCGCCCATGCTGCGTCCGCCGGGCGGCATGACCAAGGCGCAGGAACGCACATTTCTTCTCGTCGGCGCCGCGGCGCTGTTCGCGGGCTTCGACCAGAACATCTACGGCTTCGCGCTACCCCAAATTCAGGCGACGCTGCATATCCCTGAGAACCAGATCGGCCTGACCGTCACCTGGCTGCGGCTGGCGACGTTCGCCGCGATGCTGTTCGCAATGACGGCCGACATCGTGGGCCGCAGGCGGCTCCTGCTCATCACCATCTTCGGACAAGGCGCCTTCACGCTGCTCACGGCCTTCGTGCAGACCTATCCGCAATTCGTCTGGGCGCAGGTGCTCACGCGCGTCTTCGGTTATGCGGAAGAGATGCTCTGTTACGTCGTCATTATGGAAGAGATGTCCGACCGCATTCGCGGATGGTCGGCAGGGACGCTGGCGGGCATCACCTATACGGGCGCTGGCCTCGCCGCGCTTTGCTTCGCCGCCGTGAACATCCTGCCCGGAAAATGGCGCGCGCTCTATATCATCGGCGGCATGACGATCCTCTTCGTCGCGTTGCTGCGTCGCAGCCTTCCGGAGACGAAGCGCTTCGAAATCCGGCACGGCGAAGTGGAGAAACTGCACGCACGCATCGGCGGCGCGCTCGATCTCTTTCGCCGTCTCTTTCAGGAATATCCAACGCGAATCCTGCTCATTCTCATCACTGTCGGCTCGTTCGGATTCGCCGTTGGTCCTTCCGCCGTGCTGGCCGCCACGTATCTGCAGAAAACCCTGGGCTATGCGCCATGGCAGGCAACGGCGCTAATGATCCCAGGTGGCTTGCTGGCACTGTGGCTCAACATCCTGATGGGCCGCATGAGCGATCGCATCGGCCGCAAGCGCGTGATGTTCATGATGATGCTGCTCTGCGGAGTCGCCTATGCGGCTTTCTATAGCGGGCTTCGCGGCATGGTCGTTCCTCCGCTCTGGATTCTCGCTTTCTTCGGATTTTTCAGTGCGGATGCGCTCATTCGCGGCATGACGGTGGAGATCGTCCCCACCGCCTATCGCGCCACCGTGGGTGGCTTATGTTATGCCGTCGAGATCCTCGCGGGCGGTGTTTCGTTGGGCCTCGAAGGCATCTGGTACGATCAGTTCCACGCGCATGGTCCGGCCATTTCGATGGCGCTGCTGGCTATCCCCATCACTTTGATTGCATTGCTCTTCCTCCCAGAGCCCGCCGGCCGCACATTGGAAGAAATTAGCCACGCCTAAGGTGGGCGCTTGCCCTGCCCGCCTGTCACACCTATAAGGCCCGCTTTAATGACCTCGGCCGCAACCGCGCCCATTCTCTCCTCAAGCCATCTGCTTGGAATCGAAGGCCTTTCGGCTTCCGAAATCACCGGCCTGCTCGACCTGGCCGAAGATTATGTGAAGCTGAACCGGGCCGCCGACAAAAAGGCCGCCACCTTGCGCGGCCGCACGCAGATCAACCTCTTCTTCGAGAACTCCACCCGCACGCAAAGCTCCTTCGAGCTGGCGGGAAAGCGCCTTGGCGCCGACGTTCTCAATATGGCGGTGAAGAATTCCTCGGTCGCTAAGGGCGAGACGCTGCTTGATACCGCTGCGACTCTCAACGCCATGCGGCCGGATCTGCTGATCGTGCGCCATCAGGACAGCGGCGCGGTCGAGTTGCTCTCGCGCAAGGTCGATTGCTGCGTGGTGAATGCAGGTGACGGCAGCCATGAGCATCCAACACAGGCGCTGCTCGATGCACTCACCATCCGTCGCCGGGGGCGCAAGTTCGAAGGCCTCATCGTCGCCATCTGCGGCGACATCGCCCATAGCCGCGTGGCGCGCTCCAACATCCATCTTCTCGCGCGAATGGGTGCGCGCGTGCGGCTGATCGCGCCGCGGACATTGCTGCCCGCCGATGCCGACCGCTTTGGCTGCGAGATCTTCACGGACATGCG
>JBQCJO010000047.1:0-3851 GCA_051952735.1 Rhizomicrobium sp. | reverse complement strand
CTTCGCGTGCTTCTTCAGCGCGGAAGCGACGGCTTTCACCGTGGCGGCGTTGCCGAGCATGCCGATCTTGATCGCATCCGCGCCGATATCCGACAGCGTGGCGGCGATCTGCTCCGCCACAACAGCGGGCGGTACGGAATGAATGGCCTTCACGCCTTTGGTGTTCTGCACCGTGACGGCGGTGACCGCCGTCATCGCGTAAACGCCGAATGCACTCGCCGTTTTGATGTCGGCCTGAATCCCTGCGCCGCCGCCGGAATCGGAGCCGGCGATAATCAGAAGCCGTTTCATGATGTCAGGCCGCGACTTCGCGGATGGCGCCGCAGATGGCGCGCACCACGGCGCGGATTTCGCGCTCGTCCTCACCTTCCGCCATCACGCGGATGACGGGCTCGGTACCGGACTTGCGCACGAGAATGCGGCCTTTGCCATTGAGCTGAGCCGTGCCCGCCTCGATGGAGGATTTCACGCGCGCATCTTCCAGCGGCGTCCCCGCCTTGAAGCGAACATTCTCCAGAACCTGCGGCATCGGCTCGAACACATGCGCGGCCTGGCTGGCCGGCTTGCCCTCTTCCGCCAGCACCGCCAGCACCTGAAGCGCCGCGATCAAGCCGTCGCCCGTGGTGGAGAAATCGCTGAGGATGATGTGGCCGGATTGCTCGCCGCCGACGTTGAACGCGCCCTTGCGCATCTCTTCCAGCACATAGCGATCACCCACGGCAGACCGCACGAGTTTCAATCCCTTGTCCACGAGATAGCGCTCGAGGCCCATATTCGCCATCACGGTGCCGACGACACCGCCGCCCGCAAGCCGACCCTTTGCCTGCCAGGAGCGCGCGATCAATGCGAGGATCTGGTCGCCGTCGATGATGCGGCCTTCTTCGTCGGACATCACAACGCGATCCGCATCACCATCCAGCGCGATGCCGAAATCGGCGCGCGTTTCGCGCACCTTGGCGGCCATCGCGTTCGGTGCGGTGGAGCCGCAATCCTCGTTGATGTTGAAGCCGTTGGGATCGACGCCGAGCTTGATAACTTCCGCGCCCAGTTCCCACAACACTTCCGGCGCCACTTTGTAGGCGGCACCATTGGCGCAATCGATGACGATGCGCATGCCTTCGAGGCGCAGATTCTTCGGGAAGGTGCGCTTGGCATATTCGATGTAACGCGCCTGCGCGTCGTCGATGCGCTTGGCGCGGCCGAGCTTCGCCGGATCGGCAAGGCCGGCTTCCAAGCCGCTTTCCATGAGAGCTTCGATCTTCTTTTCGGTTTCATCGGAGAGCTTGTTGCCGTCCGGGCCGAACAGCTTGATGCCGTTGTCGTGATACGGGTTGTGCGAGGCGGAGATCATCACGCCGAGATCGGCGCGCAGCGAGCGCGTCAGCATCGCGACGGCGGGCGACGGGAGCGGGCCGAACTGGAAGACGTCCATGCCCACGGCGGTGAAGCCCGCGACGAGCGCCGGCTCGATCATGTAGCCGGACAGGCGCGTGTCCTTGCCGATCACCACGCGATGGCGATGATCGCCGCGCGTGAACATGCGGCCGGCCGCCATGCCGACCTTCATCGCGATTTCAGGCGTCATCGGAAAACTGTTGGCGAGTCCGCGCACCCCATCGGTGCCGAACAATTTGCGAGTCATGTCAGAGGTGTTCCCCTCGGGGCGCGTTGCCGCCCTCGTTTGCGCGCGGACCATACCAAATCCGCGCCTCCATATGCCAGAGCCTTGGAATCACAGGGAATTACGGCTTGTTGCCAGCCAAGACCGCCCAGACGGCCAACGCATCCTTGAGCGCCTTGGGATCATGGGTGCGGATGAGGTCCGCCCCGTTCAGGGCGGCAAACAATTCGGCGGTTAATGAGGCCGGGCCCGCTTCGACCGCCGGACGGCCCGTGATCTTCCGCAGGAAGGATTTGCGGGAGACCGACACCAGCAGCGGCAGACCGAATTCGGATTTCAACCCGGGCAGCGAACGCAACACGGCGAAAGAGGTTTCGGGATTGGTTCCCAGGAAGAAACCCATGCCGGGGTCCAGAATGATCCTTTCCGGCGCGATGCCCGCCTTGGTCAGCGCCGCAAGCCGCGCGGCGAAGAAGCGGCGGATGCGATCCACGATCTGCGACGGCGGAATGTCGATGCGCGTTGCCCTGCCCTGCTCCTGCACCGAATGCATCACGATCAGTTTCGCGGAGGATGCCGCGAGATCGGGGTAGAGCGCGGGGTCGGGAAAGCCGTGAATGTCGTTCAGATATTCGACGTTCTGCCGCAACGCCCAGCGCTGAACGTTGATCGCATAGGTGTCGATGGAGAGCGCGATCTTCTCGCGCTGAAGCGCAGGCACGACGCTTTCAAGGCGCGCGATTTCAATTTCGGGCGCAACACCGGCGGCGTCCGGATTGGAAGATGCGGCGCCGATATCGAGAATGTCCGCATCCTTCGCCAGCGCGCGCGCATGCGCCAGCGCCGCCGACGGCTCCAGATATTTCCCGCCGTCGGAGAACGAGTCTTCGGTGATGTTGAGAATGCCGAGGATCTGCATGTCCGCTCCAAAACAAAAAGGGAGGCCAAGGCCTCCCTTTTTTCAAGCGATTTGACGCTGCCTCAGCGCGGCTGCGGTTCCGGGGCGATGATGCCGCCACGGGGACGGCCCGCCGTCGGCACGCTGGGACCGGTGCCGCGCGTCGGCTCCGGCTCTTCAAACGGCGTGCGCACCGGAGCGATGCCTTTCAGCAGCGCCACGATCTCGTCGCCCGAAAGCGTTTCATATTCCAGCAGGCCTCGCGCCAGCACATGCAGGTCGTTGATGCGCTCGGTCAGAATTTCCTGTGCGCGGGTATAGGCCGTATCGATGATCTTGCGGATCTCCGAGTCGATCTTCTGCGCGGTCGCTTCCGAGACGTTCTGCGTGCGCGACACGGAGTGGCCAAGGAAGACTTCTTCCTGGTTCTCCGCATAGGCGATCGGACCCAGATCGTCGGACATGCCAAACCGCGTGACCATCGCACGTGCCATGCGCGTCGCCATCTCGATGTCGCTCTGCGCGCCGGTGGTGACCTTCTCGTGGCCGAAGATCAGTTCTTCGGCGATGCGGCCGCCGAAGGCGACGGCGAGATCGGCCTGCATCTTCTGGCGCGTCAGCGAAAGCTGATCGCGTTCCGGCAGGCGCATCACCAGGCCCAGCGCGCGGCCGCGCGGGATGATCGTGGCCTTGTGGATCGGATCGGAGCCCTGCACCGACAGCGCCACGATGGCGTGGCCGCCTTCGTGATAGGCGGTGAGCTTCTTCTCTTCGTCGGACATCGCGAGCGAGCGGCGCTCGGAGCCCATCATCACCTTATCCTTGGCGTCTTCCATCTCGCGCATGGTGACGACACGCTTGCCGCGGCGGGCCGCCAGCAACGCAGCCTCGTTCACGAGATTGGCGAGATCCGCTCCGGAGAAGCCGGGTGTGCCACGCGCGATCACCTTCGGATCGACATCCGAGGAGAGCGGCACCTTGCGCATATGGACCTTCAGAATCTTCTCGCGGCCGACGACGTCGGGGTTCGGCACGACGACCTGCCGATCGAAACGTCCCGGACGCAGCAACGCCGGGTCCAGCACGTCGGGGCGGTTCGTCGCGGCAATCAGAATGACGCCCTCGTTGGCCTCGAACCCGTCCATCTCGACGAGCAACTGGTTCAAGGTCTGCTCGCGTTCGTCGTTGCCGCCGCCCAACCCGGCGCCGCGATGACGGCCGACGGCGTCGATTTCGTCGATGAAGATGATGCAGGGCGCGTTCTTCTTCGCCTGCTCGAACATGTCGCGCACGCGGGATGCGCCGACGCCGACGAACATTTCGACGAAGTCC
>JBQCJO010000046.1:0-4627 GCA_051952735.1 Rhizomicrobium sp. | reverse complement strand
CCCTGTGCGGGGAACATGCGCTGCAGCGAATAATAATCGAGCGCGGAATCATGTTCGGAGCCGTGGATCAGCACCACCACCGGCACCCTGCCGCTGCCTTTGGGCATCACAAGCCGCCCGGCGAGCTTCACGCCGCCGCTTTCGAAGGTCGTGTTCGTCACATCGAAGGGAATGCGCGTGCCGGTCTTCTTGTCGAAGGTGATT
This sequence comes from Rhizomicrobium sp., assembly GCA_051952735.1. Classification (GTDB taxonomy): domain Bacteria; phylum Pseudomonadota; class Alphaproteobacteria; order Micropepsales; family Micropepsaceae; genus Rhizomicrobium. Next base: position 4,423 of record JBQCJO010000046.1, on the reverse strand, counting down.
TCGCCTTTATCGCAATCGGAGAACGAAACGGTTTTGCCGTCGGGCCGGCCTGTCCAGCCGGAGGTGCTGGTCCAGGCACCGTCTTTCTGCGGATGAAGCTGGCCGGTCTCGCCGTCCCACAACCGCCAGCGCAGTGTGTCGCCGTCGGAAGGGCCGATATCCACCGCTTGCCCGCTGCTCAGTTGATAGGAGCCGATACGGCAATCTTTCGTCGAGTCGGCGAAGGCTGGCGCGGCCAGCAGCAGCGAGAGCCCGCACAGTGCGGGCGCAACAAGAAATCTCATACGCAATACGTCCCCAATTGGCTCAGGGAGTATGTGGGATCGCCACGCGCGATCTGCAATGCAATTTCGGAATATTGGCTAGTTGAACAGCCGGCTCGCGGAGAGGCCGTCGAAAATGAACTGCATCGCCAGCGCCGCGAGGAAAATACCTGACACGCGCGCGATCACATTGGCGCCCGTCACGCCCAGCACGCGCATCATCCGGTCCGACAGCAGCATCGCCAGGAACGTCCCGAAAATCATCAGCACCAATGCGCCGATGACGATGCCGGACTCCGTGACCGTGTGCGCCTTGCCCATGAGCAGCACCATCGCCGTCATGCTGCCGGGACCGGCGGTGAGCGGAATGGCGAGCGGGAAGATCGCGATGTCGGTCTTCTGGATCTTGGCTTCATGCTCTTCGGTGCTGGTGATCGACGAAATGGCCGAGTGCTGCGCCAGCAGCAGGTCGGCAGAGACCATCAACAGCAGCACGCCGCCTGCGGTGCGGAAGGCGGGCAGGCCGACGCCGATCAACTCCAGAAGCTGAATCCCGCCCAGCGCGAAAGCCAGCAGCACGCCCAGTGCCGTGGTCGCGGAAAGGATTGCGAGCTTGCGCCGGTGCGGCGCATCCATGCCCGCCGTCAAGGCGAGGAACATGGACGCCACTTCCACCGGTCCGATGGCGACGAACAATGTGGTCAGCGAACTGGCGAACAGGTGGAACATGAATCGGGATGTAGCACGGTCCGCGCAAAAAAGCCCGGAGGTGGTGCCTCCGGGCTTTCTGTTTGCGCCGCCGCCTAGCGGTGGTGGCGATCGCGATGGCGGTAGTGGTGATGATGACGGTGGTCGTCGTGCCGCCAGTTGTAGTAGTGGCCACGGTGATGGCGGCGATAACGATCCCATTCGCCATGGCGCCAGCGGTGCCAGCGGTGATGATGGTCGTAATAGCCGTCGGTATAGGCGAAAGCGATATTGCCGAAATCGAAGGTGATCCCGACAGCCGCCTGCGCTGGCGTTGCGCCGAACGATGTCGCGGCGAAAATCGCGGCACCTCCCGCAATCACAGCCGCACAGATCGTTTTTCTCATAATCACATCTCCTTGTGAGAGAAGCCCGCTCCGACAATCACCTTTGCACAGCGACCGCCGGAGCCCAACCCCTCGAGGGAACTTGATGTGATCAATACACCTCGAACAATCCCGCGCCGCCCATGCCGCCACCGATGCACATGGTGACGACGACATTCTTCGCACCGCGGCGCTTGCCTTCCAGCAATGCGTGGCCAGAGAGACGCGCGCCCGTCATGCCGAACGGATGGCCGATGGCGATGGAGCCGCCGTTCACATTGTACTTCGCCGGATCGATGCCGAGCTTGTCGCGGCTGTAGAGGCACTGCGACGCGAAGGCTTCGTTCAATTCCCACAGATCGATGTCATCGACTTTGAGGCCGTGACGTTCCAGCAAACGCGGCACCGCGAACACCGGGCCGATGCCCATCTCGTCCGGCTTGCATCCCGCGACGGCCCAGCCCTTGAACGCGCCGAGCGGCTGAAGCCCGCGCTTCTCCGCTTCCTTGGCTTCCATCAGCACAACCGCGGCTGCGCCGTCCGAAAGCTGCGAGGCGTTGCCCGCGGTGATGAACTTGTCCGGGCCTTTCACCGGCGCGAGCTTCGCCAGACCTTCCAGCGTCGTGTCCGGACGATTGCATTCGTCGCGGTTCACTTCGTAATCGACGATGCTTTCTTCCTTCGTCTCCTTGTTGACGACTTTCATCTTCGTCTTCATCGGGACGATCTCGTCCTTGAACTTGCCGGCCTGCTGCGCGGCGGCCATGCGGCGCTGCGATTCCAGCGAGTACTCGTCCTGATATTCGCGGCTGATGTTGTAGCGCTGCGCCACCACATCCGCGGTGTCGATCATCGGCATCCAGTAGTCCGGATACATGTCGACGATCTTAGGCTCCTTGCCGCCGCCGCCACCGCCCTGGAAGGTGATGGAGTCGACGCCCGAGCCGACGACGACATTCGCGCCTTCCTCGGTGATATAGCGCGCCGCAACTGCGATCGCGTTCAGGCCCGACGAGCACGCGCGGTTGATCGTGGCGCCCGATGTCGTGATCGGCAAGCCCGCCATCAGCGCCGCGCCGCGCGCGACATTGCCCGATGCCGCCACGCAACCGGCGACGACGTCTTCGACGTCCTTCGGATCGACCTTGGAGCGTTTCACGGCATGCTCGATGGCATGCGCCAGCATCGCCATGTTGGACGTATTGTTGAACCCGCCGCGCGCGGCCTTGGCCAGACCGGTGCGGGCGTATGAAACCACGACTGCTTCTCTCATCTCATTCTCCGTTTCTGAAATTCAAAAATTGATTGTCATCCCGGCCGAGCGCAGCGAGAGCCGGGACCCATTGCGCCGCTGCACGATGGGTCCCGGCTCTGCGCGATGCTAAGGCATCGCTTGGCCGGGATGACAGTTGTTCATTGCTACTTCGCCGGTTTCGTATTCAGCGGCTGTGGCGGCAGGTCTGAAAACTTTTTGCCCTCAGCAACAAGTTTTTCGAGCAAAGCCGATGGCTTGAACGCGTAGCCCATCTGGCTCTGCCATTCCTTCATCTTGGCGAGAACCTTATCGAGGCCGACCGTGTCGCCGTAGAACATCGGGCCGCCGCGATAGACAGGCCAGCCGTAACCGTTGATCCACACGATATCGATGTCGGACGCGCGCAGCGCCTTGCCTTCTTCCAGGATCTTCGCGCCTTCGTTGATCATCGGATAGATGCAGCGCTCCACGATCTCTTCGTCGCTGATCGAACGTGAGTTCACGCCGCTCTTCTTGCGGAATTCCTCGATGATCTCGGCAGTGACGGGCGAGGGGGAATTGTTGCGGTTGGCGTCATAGTCGTAATAGCCCGCGCCGGTCTTCTGGCCGCGGGGATCCTACTCGCACAAACGATCGCGGATCGTCTCGCCTTTGCTGTTCTCTTTCACCCAGCCGATATCGAGACCGGCGAGGTCGCTCATCTGGAACGGCCCCATCGGGAAGCCGAAATTGTAAAGCGCGCGGTCCACATCCCACGGCATCGCGCCTTCCATCACGAGCTTCTGCGCCTCGCGCTGGCGGGGCGAGAGCATGCGATTGCCGATGAAGCCGGGGCACACGCCGGCCAGCGCCGCGATCTTGCCGATCTTCTTGGCCGTCTGCGTGGCGGTGGCGACGACGGCATCGCTCGTCTTTTCGCCGCGCACGTTCTCCAAGAGCCGCATCACGTTCGCGGGCGAGAAGAAGTGCATGCCGATCACATCCTGCGGCCGCGTGGTGGCCGAGGCGATCTCGTCGATGTTGAGATAAGAGGTGTTGGAGGCTAGCACCGCACCCTTCTTCACAATCTTGTCGAGCTTGCCGAAGACATCCTTCTTGATGTCCATGCGCTCGAACACCGCTTCGATCACCATGTCCACGTCGGCAAGGTCTTCGAGTTTCAGGGTCGGCGTGAGCAGCGCCATGCGCTTCTCCACGTCGTCCTGCGTCATGCGGCCTTTCTTGGCCGTGTTCTCGTAGTTCTTGCGGATGGTGGCGACGCCGCGATCCAGCGCTTCCTGCTTCATCTCCACGATGGTCACGGGAATGCCGACATTGAGGAAGTTCATCGAGATGCCGCCGCCCATGGTGCCGGCGCCGATGATGCCGACCTTCTTCACGGGGATCGTCGGGGTGTCGTCCGCGATGCCGGGGATCTTCCATACCTGGCGCTCGGCGAAGAACACATAACGCTGCGCCGCCGACTGCGTGCCGGTCACCAGCTCCATGAACAGCTTGCGCTCGGCTTTCAGACCCTCTTCGAAGCTCGGCGAATTCACCGCCGCTTCGATGCACTGGATGTTGTATTCCGGCGCCATGAACCCGCGGAATTTCTTGGCATTGGCCTTGCGGAAATTCGCGAAGATTTCCGGCTTGCCGCGCGCGGCTTCCAGTTTGGCGCTGTTGTCGCGCACTTTCTTCAGCGGCTTGTTCTCCGCGACCGCTTTCTTCGCGAAGGCGACAGCGGCTTCCTTCAGCTTGCCTTCCGGCGCAAGCTCGTCGACCAAGCCATTCTCAAGGCATTGCTTGGCGCCGACATGCTTGCCGCTCGTCACCATGTCGAGCGCGCTTTC
>JBQCJO010000045.1:0-3002 GCA_051952735.1 Rhizomicrobium sp. | reverse complement strand
ATATCGGCGACGACGACGTGCCGAACTACACCGCGGGCCGCGATCAAAGTGTGAAAGACGACATGGCCAAGCGCGGCGAAAGCTTCGTGGAAATGTTCCTGCGGCTGTCGCGCGAAACCGAAGGTCGCGCGCTCTTCAACTACCGCCTCTTCTGTCAGGACATGGACGAAATCGGCGAGGTGTTCGCCAACTCAAACCACGTTCTGCCGAGCCTGGGCGATGCGGGCGCGCATGTCTCGCAAATCATCGATGCGGATTGGGCGACTTTTGTCCTGAAATATTGGACCAAGGAACGCGGCGTGTTCAGCCTCAGCGAGGCAATCAAGCACATGACATCGGATTCCGCCCGCATCATGGGGCTGACGGATCGCGGCACGCTCGCCGTAGGCAAGCGCGCGGATGTCAACGTGTTCGATTTCGACCGCGTGACGCAGCTTCAGCCGCAGATCGTTCACAACTTCCCCGGCGGCGCGCCGCATTTCACCCAACGCGCGCGCGGCTATCACGCCACGCTGGTGAACGGGCAGATCAACGTCCGCAACGACCAATCCACCGGTGCGCGCGCCGGCAAGGTGCTGCGGCACGGCGTGAACTAGGCGATCGCATCGCGGATACTGCGCTCGAGCGGCGAGTGATCGCCATCAGCGCGATTCAGCATGACCTGCTCGCGAGGGATCAATCCCGGTTGCGCCATGAATTTCGGTACGCGCCCGCGATGCATCTGGGCGGCGTGCACCAAAAACGGATGGCACAAATACACCGTGCCGGCCTCACCCGTCGCGAACGTCACCGGACGGTTCTCCGTGACAACCGCTTCACCAGCCAGTTCGAGAATGTTCAGGCCCCTTTCGCCATGCGGCACGAGCAATCGCGCGATGTCACGATGCGAGCCGATGCGAAGGCGCGTCGGCGCATCGTCCTCGCTGGTATCGGAAAACAGAAACAGCATCAGCAGCAGCCGGTCGCGAGAACGCCAGTTCACGCGCCACTGCAGGAAATCGTCGGTGTATGTTTCCGGCGGAAAGCTCGCATCGACATGCCAGCCCGCATCGCCGGGATCGTCCGGATGCGGAAACCGCACGGGAAACGAGATCATGCGCTGGCACGGTAGCCAACGCCCCTGCCCCAACAGCGCATCGAACGCATCGTACAGTCGCTCAGTGTTCGCCGCTTCGGCGAATACAGGCTCGGAAAGTTCACCGATTCGGACGACCGGCTTGGTCCAGGTTAGAGGATCGTTCGGATCGCATCCGATCTCGCGCCACAGGATTCCTCGCGCCTTATCGGCCACGCCGCGCGGGAAGGCTTCGTCGATGCGAACGAAACCTTCTTCGACAAATTGTTCGATCTGGTTGCCGGTGAGGCTCACGGCCTTGGATGTTTAGGTTGGTAAAGTCCCAGTGTTCCGCCGCTGGGCAGCGTGATGCGCGAGACGATGCCCCATCCCTGATCGGCAGGTGCGTCGCACGCGACGCCCGCTTTCTTCAGCGACGCGACTTCCGCCTCCACATCGTCCGTCATCAGCCAAAGCTCATGACCGTCGCTTTCGTCCGACGGATGCACCATCGCGTCCGTCTTCGGCAGCGCGAAGATCAACCGGCCATTGCCGACATCCACGCTCGGCAATTTGAGGACGTTCACGAAGAACGCCTTGTCGGCCTCGGCATCGTTGGAGCCGATAGTGATGTGTGCGCCGCCGATCATCTCAACCTCCTCGAAAAGACGCGGATTAGACCCGCGATTGATGACGCTCGCCACAGCCTAAATTTTGAGCAGATTGCACAAATCGCAGGCCATATCGCGCAATGCCCGCGCAACAATCTTCTAACCCACTGATTTCGCTTGTGGATATCCGGCGGATCGGTTGGCACGAACCCTGCTAAATCCTTAACAACACAGCCTGGCAGTTCACACTCGCCGGGCCGGGAGCACATATGAAAAAGATCGAAGCCATCATCAAACCCTTCAAGCTCGATGAAGTGAAGGAAGCCCTTCAGGACGTCGGCATCCAGGGCATCACCGTCACCGAGGCCAAGGGCTTCGGCCGCCAGAAGGGCCACACCGAGCTTTATCGCGGCGCCGAATATGTCGTGGACTTCCTGCCGAAGGTGAAGATCGAGATCGTCATCCCCGACGAGCGCCTTGAGGCGGCCGTGGACGCGATCCAGAGAGCGGCCCGCACCGGCCGCATCGGAGACGGCAAGATCTTCGTGCTCAACGTCGATGAAGTCATCCGCATCCGCACTGGGGAAACCGGCGCGGACGCGATCTGAAGTTCTTTGGGGTGAACCAGTTCAACTGTTCGAAGGAAAGCTAAGCATCATGGCCGAGAAGAAAGACGCCCATTACATTCTGAAGACGATCAAGGACAAGGAAATCAAGTTCGTCGATCTGCGTTTCACCGATCCGCGCGGCAAGTGGCAGCACGTCACGTTCGACCTGTCTCTGGTCGACGAGGACATGCTCACCAACGGCACGATGTTCGACGGCTCGTCCATCGCCGGCTGGAAGGCCATCAATGAATCCGACATGACCCTGGTGCCCGATTGCGAAAGCGCCGTGGTCGATCCGTTCTTCGCGCAGCCCACGCTCGCCATCTTCTGCGATGTCGTCGAGCCCACCACCGGCCAACGCTACGGCCGCTGCCCGCGCTCCATCGCGAAAGCTGCTGAGAAGTACATGGCATCCGCCGGCGTCGGCGACACGGCGTATTTCGGTCCGGAAGCCGAGTTCTTCATGTTCGACGACGTGCGTTTCGACACGCAGATGAACAAGGCGTTCTACTATATCGACTCAGCCGAAGGCGCCTACAACACCGGCAAGGAATATGAGAACGGCAACCTCGGTCACCGCCCATCGGTGAAAGGCGGCTACTTTCCGGTTCCGCCCGTGGACAGCGCGCAGGACATCCGCTCCGAAATGCTCGCCATCATGGGCGACATGGGCATCGAGCCGGAAAAACACCATCACGAAGTCGCCACCGCGCAGCATGAGCTTGGCTT
>JBQCJO010000044.1:0-7601 GCA_051952735.1 Rhizomicrobium sp. | reverse complement strand
GTCCTGCTCGATGGAGCCGGATTCGCGAAGGTCGGAGAGCACCGGCCGCTTGTCGTCGCGTGCATCCACGCCGCGCGAAAGCTGCGACAGCGCAACCACCGGCACGTTCAGTTCCTTCGCCAAGGTCTTCAGGCCCTTGGTGACTTCCGTGATTTCCTGCACGCGGTTTTCGGCGCGGCGCGACGGATCGATGAGCTGCAGATAGTCGATCATGATGCAGCCGATGTTCTTTTCGCGCTTCAGACGCCGCGCGCGCGCAGCGACCTGCGCGATGGAGATGCCGCCGGTGTCGTCGATATAAAGCGGCAGTGTCGAAAGCTCCTGCATGGTGAGGACGAATTTGTCCCACTCGCTATCGGTGAACTTGCCATTGCGGATCTTCCACATCTCGATCTCGGTCTGCTCCGAGAGGATACGGCCGGACAATTGCTGCGCCGCCATTTCGAGCGAGAAGAAGAGCACCGGCGCACCGCGCGGCACTTCCGCGCCGGCTTCGATGTCCTGCTGGTACATGCGCGCCGCGTTGAACGCCATGTTGGTCGCCAGCGAGGTTTTGCCCATGCCGGGGCGGCCGGCGATGATAAGAAGGTCGGACGGCTGGAAACCGCCCAGCAAACTGTCGATATCCGTAAAGCCGGTTGTGACGCCCGAGATGCGCCCGCCGCGCGCTTGCGCCCTTTCCGCCTGCACCACGGCACGCCGCAGGGATTCCGCGAAATCAATCGGGCCTTCGCCATAGCGGGCCGTGTCGGCCAGCCGGTAGAGCGCTTTTTCGGCTTCCTCGATCTGCGCCTGCGCGGGCTTGTCGTGCGGCGCCTCATAGGCGCTGTTGACCACGTCCTCGCCGATGCGGATGAGGCCGCGGCGCACGCCCAGATCGTGCAGGATCTTCGCGTAGTCTTTGACGTTTGGCAGCGCGGGTGCCGCCTGTGCAAGGCCCGCGAGATAAGCGTGGCCGCCCACTTCCAGCAGACCCGGATCGGCCTTCATCGCCGCGTGCAGCGTCAGCGGCGTGACGATCATGCCGCCGGTCTCGATCTGCGCCGACATCACTTCATAGATGCGCTGGTGCAGCGGATCGTAGAAATGCTCCGGTTTCAGCGAGGCGGAAACGCGCTCCAGCGCCATATTGTCCACAAGGATCGAACCGAGCAGCGCCTGCTCGATTTCGATGTCATAGGGGACGTGGCGATAGGCTTCCTGTTCCATGGGGCGCTTTGGCTCTGTGAAGGGCGGCGTTCTTCGCGCAACCCGGCAGGCGAATCAATCGCCCACGCGCACAGGCGGCAAGCATATTCCTTTTGGCGTGCAAGTTCTGCACAGCTTAATCGGCCGCGAAGACGCTTGCTTTTTTGCGGACGTCCGCGCAGCCGTCAAAGGAGTTCCGCGCGCCAGTCATTCAGAACCGGATGAAACGAGAGCATCCGCTCCAGCCGCTCAAGGTGCGCGGGTGAAAAGTATTCCTTGCCGCGCCCGGACGTGCCCTTGTTGAAGCGAAGTCCGCCGCGATCCTTCCATGCACCGTCGAGCGCGTGCTGGCACTGCGCGCGTGTGCGCGGGAAATCCACGTGCATGAGCGCCGCTTCCAGAACCGCGGCCGGATCGGATTTGAAATCGGCATAGCGCAGCACGCAGACGTCATCGGGCTCGTCCCGCACCCAGGACAACCATGTTGCGAAATAACTCGCATACCAGGGCGCGATCATGTCGATCATGAAATCGGCCTTCTGCGCATCGCTGAAATCCGGAAAGCCATCGGGAATGATGCAGTTCAAACCTTCCGCGCGCGCCTCCGCGCTTTCAGACAGCATGTCCCAATAGGAAGCCAGCATGTCGGGGATCGACCGGAGCATGATGATGGGGCGAATGCCCAGAATCTCGAGAAAATGGCGGTTGGCGGGCAAGGCCTGCATGTGGACATGCGCCACCAGCGGGCCGTCGCACACCCCGCCAAGGAAATAATGAACGAAGACAGGCAGATAAGGCTGCGCATCGCGGCCACCCTGCGCGTGGGTGACGCGTACAAGCTGGCCGCCTATCGCATCAATCGCGGCGCTGCGCAGGAAGGTACCGGCTGCTTTGGGCGCAAAGGCGAATAGCAGAACGGGCCGGCGCTGACTGATGGCATAGAGATACTCGGCCAGGCCCGACGGAAAGCTTCCGTCGAACCGCGGCTGGGTGAACACAGCCGTAATCGCCTTGCCGTCGATCGTCGCGGCCATACACACCTCACGCCGGATCGAATCAATCCGTGCGGGGCATCATGGCAGAGTGCGGCACGGCGAACAGCTTTATGCGCGCGGCGCATACAACAATGACAACCGTGCAATCTGCCGTCAGACCACGCGCAGCGGCGCGGGCATGGCCTCGGTTCCGGCGAAGCGCATCGTGCGCTCGTCTTCCAGCATGTAGTCGCGGGTGATCGGTAGCGCGTCCACCTTCTTGGCGATCTGGATCTGGAAGACGACCTGCCCGTCGTGGCGGAACGCCATCTCGGCGCCGGCCAGATAGAACTCCCACATGCGGCAGAAGCGTTCGTCGTAGATCTCCGCGGCGCGGGCGCGGTTGGCCTGGAAGCGCTTGCTCCATTCCAGAAGCGTTTGCGCGTAATGCAGGCGCAACACTTCAACATCGGTGACCATGAGGCCGCTTCGCTCGATCGCCGCGGTGGCTTCGGACAGCGCCGGCACATAGCCGCCGGGGAAGATGTATTTGGCGATCCACGAATTGGTGGAGCCGGGGCCATCCGTGCGGCCGATGCTGTGCAGCAGCATCACGCCGTCGTCGGAGAGAAGATCGCGCACCTTGGCGAAGAACTGATCGTAATATGGCGCGCCGACATGCTCGAACATGCCGACCGAGACGATGCGGTCGTACTTTCCGCCCAGCGCGCGGTAATCCACCAGCTCGAAGCGGCAGCGATCCGCAACCTTGGCCTGCGCCGCGCGATCGCGCGCGATGCCGAGCTGCTCTTCGGACAGCGTGACGCCCAGAACGTCGGCGCCGCAATCCTGCGCGAGATTGAGCGCAAGCCCGCCCCAGCCGCAACCGATATCCAGAACCTTCAGGCCGGGCTGATCGAGATGCAGCTTGGCGGCGATGTGGCGCTTCTTGCCGATCTGCGCTTCTTCCAGCGTCTCGCCCGGCGCGGAGAAATAGGCGCAGCTATACTGCTTGTCGCGGCCGAGGAAGAGATCGTAGAGACGGCCGTCGAGATCGTAGTGATGCGCGACATGCTCTTTGGATTTGCTCGCGGGATTGAACTGCGCGAAGCGGCGCGTCATACGGCGGAAGGTGCGCACCAGCTTGTGCAGGCCTGTCGGATGCACGGCGCCCAGGTTCATCATCATCAGATCGAGCAGATCGCGGATCATGCCGCCCTCTTCCACTGTGAGACGGCCGTCCATGTATAGCTCGCCCAGCTTCAGGTCGGGATTGAGAACCATTTCCGGGATCGCGCGGGCGTCGTGGAATTTCACCGTCACATGCGGCGCGCCGATGCCGAAGATCTCCATCTTTCCGGACGGGTGGATGACCTTCAGCGAACCTTTTTTCATCAGGCGATTGAGCAGAAGTCCCAGCATCCTCAGGCTCTCCTTGGAACGATTGTAAGAAAGCGCTCCCATAAATCTCAATGCCGAGGCGAGAGTTTCGTTCCCGGCAGTGGGCTCAACCGAACTTCGGCGGAAGCGATCGCCAGCGGGTTGATCCTGCTCAACAAAATCGCGCTAACTGCCAACAGACCGACAGGTGAAAGGGGGGAAAATGCTGATCCTGCGTAGGATTTTGGCGGTGATCGCGGGGCTTGCGGTGGTGATCGTGCTGTCCACCGCGACCGACATGCTGCTCGAGAACAGCATCTTCCCCGGCCTTGCGAAGGCGCAGGCCACCACCGGCGTGTGGCTTTTCGTGACGGCGTATCGCGCGGTCTATTCGATCGCCGGCTGCTATGTCGCCGCGCGATTGGCGCCGGATCATCCGATGGTGCACGCGCTGGTGCTGGGCGTCATCGGGTTCCTGCTGGCGTCGCTGGGCGCCTATGTGATGTGGAGCAAGGGCACGCACTGGTATCCCATTGCGCTGATCGTGAGCGCATTGCCGTGCGCATGGATCGGCGGCTGGCTCTACACGCGCGGCCGCTAGCGTTTCGGGAAGAGTTTTTCGTAGATCTCAGGTTTGAAGCCGACGGTGATCTTGCCGCCCACATCGAGCACCGGGCGCTTGATCATCGATGGCTGCGCAAGCATCAAGGCCAGTGCTTTCTTCTCCGTGACGTTCTCTTTGTCTTTCTCGGGAAGCTTCCTGAACGTCGTGCCCGCGCGGTTGAGCAGCACCTCCCAACCCGCCTGTTTCGACCACGTCTCGAGATCGGATTTCGCCGCGCCTTCGGCTTTGTAATCGTGAAAGCCGTATGCGACGCCGCGCTTGTCGAGCCATGCGCGCGCTTTCTTCATCGTGTCGCAGTTCTTGATGCCGTAAATCGTTACAGGTTTGGCGGCCACGCATAACTCCCATGCACAAATGGCGTTCGGATTGCGCCACGTTAGGACATCGTTGCGCGATTGGCGACAATGCCCCTGTCGATTGACAGGATCGCCCGCTATCGAGCGCACAAGACGCGTGTATCTCTCCCGGCACACCAAATCACGCGTTCAGGAGCGTTCATGTATTCCGACAGCAAAACCGCCCTCGCCAGCGTCCTCTGCGTGGCCGTCGTCATCGCCGGCCTGTTTATGGCTTCGATGAGTTTTTCCCGCGTTCTCGCCGAAGTGGTCGTGCGCACCATGGTCGTCATGCAGTGCACGGTGTGAGGCGTGGCGGATTCACCCCTGCTGAATGGCGGTCTCGCAGTCTGTTGCCCCAACCGCCTCGAGACTATCTGACAGCCACATCATTGGAGTTGCCAACATGCTGAGACGCTTTGTTATCGAACGCGATATTCCCGCCGTGGGACAGATGTCCAAGCCGGAGCTGAAAGGCGCCGCAGAGACGTCCAATGCCGCACTCGCCAAGCTCGCGCCCAAGGTGCAGTGGGACCATTCCTATGTCGCTAAGGACAAGACCTTCTGCGTTTACCTCGCGGAAGACGAAAACGCGATCCGCGAACACGCCAAGCTTTCCGGCTTTCCGGCAAGCAAGATCACGGAAATCACCACGATCATCGACCCCACGACGGCACGCGGCTAGACTGGGGCCGGGTCGTTTCGGGGACGATCATGCTCGACGTAACCGTTGTTCTGTTTGACGACGGATATGCCTCGACCGCGCTGATGCCGGTCGAGGTATTCCATTCCGCAGGCGCACTGTGGCGCGAACTGAAGGGCGAAGAACCGGAGCCGCGCTTTCGCGTGACCACGGTGTCGCTCGACGGAAAGCCCGTGCGCACGCCTTACGCGGGACTCTCGATGACGCCGCAAGGCGCTATCGGCGACATCGCGCGCACCGATATCGTCATCGTGCCGACATCCGGATTGGATCTCGATCACAAGCTGGTCGAGAACAGCATACTCGTGCCCTGGCTGCGCAAGCATTATGAAGCGGGCGCCTATGTTGCGGGTGTTTGCATGGGCGCGGCCTATCTGGCGCAGGCCGGATTGCTGGACGGCAAATGCGCGACGACACATTGGGCCGTCGCGGACGATCTGCGCCGCCGTTATCCAAAGGTGGACTGGCGCACCGATCTTTTCGTCACCGAGGAAAAGCGCATCCTGTGCAGTGGCGGCGTGTCCGCCGCGGGCGATGTGAGCCTCTATCTGGTGGAGAAACTCTGCGGCCACGAGATCGCGGTGCAGACGGCCAAGGCCTTGTTGATGACGATGCCGCGCACCCATCAGTCGGGCTACGCTGTCCTTCCGCTGGCGCGCGCGCATGACGATGACCGCATCCGCGCGATCGAAACCTACATGCAGGAAAGCTTCCGCGAGGACATCTGCACCGACGGACTGGCGGAACGCGCCAACATGAGCGAGCGCACCTTCCTGCGCCGCTTCAAGGCCGCGACCGGGCGCGTGCCCGCGGCGTATCTGCAAACGGTGCGGATGGAAGCGGCCAAGGCGATGCTGGAACATGACGGCACGCCGATCCAGACCGTCTCCTCGGCTGTCGGTTATGACGACGTCGCGTTCTTCCGCTCGCTGTTCAAGCGGCAGACGGGCATGACGCCAGGCGAATATCGCGATCACTTCGGCGCGCTGTCCGTTCGTCGCTCGCAAGCGATCGATTTGTCGGATGTCTGACTAGCCGCGCTTGGGGATTTCCAGCCCGCGCTGCACGGCCGGGCGCGCGAGGCCGCGCTCCAGCCAGGCGGGCACCGCTTTCAACGCATCGTATTCCATGATCTCGCGCGCGCCGTAGAAACCGATGAGGTTGCGCACCCAGCCCAGCGTGGCGATGTCGGCGATGGTGTATTCGCCGCCCATGATCCATTCGCGATCGGTGAGACGCTTTTCCAGCACACTCAGGATGCGCTTGCTCTCGGCGACATAACGGTCGCGCGGACGCTTGTCTTCGTAATCCTTGCCCGCGAATTTGTGGAAGAAGCCGAGCTGGCCGAACATCGGGCCGATGCCGCCCATCTGGAACATGAGCCACTCGATCGTCTCATAGCGCTGCGCGGCATCCTTTGGCAGGAATTTGCCGCTCTTCTCCGCGAGATAAAGAAGGATCGCACCGGATTCGAACAGCGCGAGTGGCTTTCCGCCCGGACCGCCCGGATCGAGGATCGCGGGGATTTTTCCGTTCGGATTGAGCGAGAGGAATTCCGGCGAATGCTGATCGTTCGTGCCGAAATCGACCAGATGCGGCTCATACGGCAATCCCGTCTCTTCCAGCATGATCGACACCTTCACGCCATTGGGCGTGGGCAACGAATAAAGCTGGATGCGGTCGGGATGCTGCGCGGGCCAGCGCCTGGTGATCGGGAACGCGGAAAGAGCGGACATGAGAGCCTCATCGAAAGCCGCCGGACTAGAAGCGGCCCGCGCGTGCGCGTCAACCGCGTACGCGTCGTGGTTATCCGAGCGGCCAACGGCCGAGATGATTGTGCGTCGTCTTGCCGAGTTCGCTGTGGATCAGAACGAAATCGCGCACCAGCCATGTCACCGGCGCAATCGCATGCGGCTTCACGCGCATCTTGTCGTAGGTAAGCGTGACATGGGGCTGGAACTCGCCGCGCGTGGCGCCACCGAGGCCGGCATTGGTCAGCGCCGCGCGCAATGCCTCGTGCAATGCGGTCCACTGCGCTTTGTCGCCCGTGAGCACAAAAGGAAAGACGCCGGTGGAATTGCGGAAGGACTCCGCGCGCTTGAATGTGACGTCGAACGCCGGAACGCTCACCTGCGAAGCGGCGCCGCTGGCGAGCGTCACGATCTCATCCGGCAGCGCGGCCCAATCACCCAGATGAAACAGCGTGACATGCAGATGCTCGGGCAGAATGAGATTGGCGGTGAAGCCGTGCGCCGTCTTCATCTCTTCCGCCATCGCATAAATGCGCGCGGCGGTTTGCGCGTCCGGCAGCGCGGCCAGGAAGATGCGATGCTTCTGCGACGGCCCGAATTTGCGGCGCGGCCGGGCCATTGTTCTATTTGGGCGCGGCCATCAGG
>JBQCJO010000043.1:0-6838 GCA_051952735.1 Rhizomicrobium sp. | reverse complement strand
GAAGAGTCCGCGGCCAAAACATTGCAGATGGTGACGCGCGCACGCGTTCCGCTGGACGGCGCCGAGAAGACCGAACTCGTCGCATTCCGCTCTGCTGACGGCGGGCCGGAGCACTATGCGATCGTCGTCAACGCGCCATCGACGCGCGACGCGGTGTTGACGCGCCTTCATTCGGAATGTTTCACCGGCGATCTTCTCGGCTCGCTCAAATGCGATTGCGGTCCACAACTGCGCGGCGCGATCCAGGCGATCGCGAAAAACGGCGGCGGCGTTCTGCTTTATCTTGCGCAAGAGGGACGCGGCATCGGCCTCATCAACAAGCTGCGCGCCTACAAATTGCAGGACCAGGGCTTCGATACGCTGGAAGCCAACGAACGGCTCGGCTTCGAGGCGGATGAACGCCTTTATGGCGTGGCCGCGAAGATGCTGAAGCTGCTCGGCTACAGGACCGTTCGGCTGATGACCAACAATCCGGACAAGGTGTCTTCGCTGGAAAAATATGGCGTGACCGTTGCCGAGCGCGTCCCGCACGCGTTTCCCACCAACGCGCACAATGCCGGCTACATCGCCACGAAGGCGCGTGCCGGCCACCTGTTCTGACCCGGCAATTTCTGCCGCGGCTTGCATCGGCACTCCATAAAACCCCTAAAACCGGGCCGATCCGGCTGGCAGGCGCCTTGCTTTATGGAAGGCTGGAGGCCAGCAGAATGCCCGTGCCCGGTTTTGCCCATGGCGTGACAAGCGCGTCTTACTGGATGTCGCACCTCAATGGTGGTGCGCAGACCAATATGGCTGCGAAAACCGATTCCACCCAAGCCGCTTCCGCAACTACCCAGACTGCCAGCACCGATTCCGGAAGCTCTTTCTGGGATGACGTGCTCGACGTCGTGAACCCGCTGCAGCACCTGCCGGTCGTCGGCACCGTCTATCGCGCCGTCACCGGCGACAAGATCGGCGATGTGGAGAAGGTCGCCGGCGACACACTCTATGGCGGCCCTGTCGGCCTCGTGTCCTCGCTGGCCGATCTCGCATTCGAGAAAGTCACGGGAAAGAATTTCGGCGACACCGTCATGGCGTTTGTCGGACTCGACCACAGCGACGACAGCCCGACGATGCTGGCTTCGAACACGCCAAAGACAGACGCCGCAAAGCCCGCGCCGGCTGCGCCCACAGTGGCAACATCCAAGGAAGCCACCGGAGCGCCGACACAATTGGCGAGCATCAAACCGCGCATCGTTCCGTCGGCTTCGCCGACACCCGCGCCATCGAAGACGCCAAACACTTCGCCGGCGAACGCATCCGCACCCGTCGACATCTCCGCCAACACCGACGCGTTGCTGCAGGCGCTGGCGCGCAACGGTGTTACCGGCGACATGCAGGCGCAGGCACTGGATGCCTACAAGCGCACCATGAATTTGAATACAGCGCCTATCGTTCCGGCGGCAAACTAGGCCGCTCGCCGAAGATCGCGCTGCCGACGCGCACATGTGTCGCGCCGAACTTGATGGCGCTCTCGAAATCCCCGCTCATCCCCATGCTGAGAAGCGCCAGATCGTTCTCGCGCGCGAGCTTCTGAAGCAGCGCGAAATGCGGCGCCGGGTTTTCGCCATTGGGCGGAATGCACATCAGGCCTTTGACCGGAAGCTGCAACTCGTCCCGGCAGAGTGCGACGAACCCCGGAGCTTCGCGCGGTGCGACTCCGGCTTTCTGCGGTTCCTCCCCGGTGTTCACCTGAATGAAAAGCGCCGGCGACTTGCCGCTTTTCTCGATCTCCGCCTTCAGCGCATGGGCGAGCTTCGGGCGATCCAGCGAATGGATGGCATCGAAGGTCTCCACCGCCTCGCGCGTCTTGTTGGATTGCAGCGGACCAATGAGATGCAGTTCGATTCCCGGATAGGCGGCGCGCAAGGCGGGCCATTTGCCCATCGCTTCCTGCACACGGTTCTCGCCGAAGACCCGGTGACCGGCATCCAGCACCGGACGGATCGTATCCGCGTCATGCGTCTTGGTGACCGCGATCAGCGTCGTGGACGGCGCAGGCTGGACGGCCTTCTTCCGCGCGGCATCGATACGCGCGAGAATGGCGGCGAGATTTTCGACGGATCCAGTCATTGGCGACAGACAAGCTTGCCCGCGCAAAACTCGCAAGAGCGGCGGCTGCGTTGAACGCGCGCAGCGGCTCCGCGCTGCCCGCGCTTGTGTTGATGACCGATGACGAGCGGCTCGATGATCCCCTGGCCGCCGCGCGCGCGTTGCCACAGGGCAGTATGGTTATCGTGCGTGCGCGGCAAGACTCAGATCGCACCAAACTGGCGGCTGCTCTGCGCCCTATCATGCGCGCTGCGGGCAACACCTTGCTTATCGCCAATGACTCCGATCTGGCTGTGCGCATGGAGGCTGACGGCATCCATCTTTCCGAAGCACGGGCGCACGAGGCACCTCGCTGGCGCGCAACCCATCCGGGCTGGATCATCACGGCGGCGGCGCATTCTCTTGCCGCTACCCACGTCCCGGCTGTCGATGCTGTTTTCGTCAGCCCGGTGTTTGAAACGCCAAGCCATCCGGGTGCCTCCACGCTTGGAGCGGCGGCTCTCGACCGGATCGCGCGGCAATCGCCCGTGCCGGTATACGCGCTCGGCGGCATTACGGCGGACAATGCACAACAGCTCGCGGACATGAAGCTGATCGGGCTTGCCGCGATCGGTGCGCTTGCTGTCTAGATCTGGAAGTTCATGTGCAGATAGAGCGCATGCATGTCGATCTGGCGATCACCGTTGTAAAATAACGCTGTCGATTCGCTGAAATGCAGATATTGCCAGCCTAGCGTGAGCTGCAGATTCTGATTCATGTTGTAGGCGACGGACGGGTTCCAGCCCCATTCGCGCAAACGCGGCGCGCCGGGCACAGCATCGGCAATGCCGCTTTCGTACTCCACGCCCGCGATCCAATCGCCTGCCGTCCACATCGCGCCGATATCGACATTGCTCGTTGTACCGGATGAGAACGCCTGCTGCACATTGAACGTATAGGCGTTGGAGACGCGATACGCCGCGCCGAGCGAAAGCTTGCTGTCGCCGCTCACTGCGTAATCGGTTTCAATGCCCGCGCCCCAATCCCACACATCGTCATGTCCCGCCGTGGGCGCCGCGTTCTGCGCCGCGCCGAAGGACGTCGATGCCTGAAGGCTCCACGCGCCGAATTGCCGAGTGTAATTGAGATTGCCCTCGACGATGTTCTTCACGCGGTCCGGAACGTGATGGCCCGTCATGGTCCAGGGCAGAACGGCCTTCGTCTGATAGGGCGTGAACGATCCGCTGACCTGCAATCCATCGAAGCGCGGCGAGATGTAGGAAACCTTCGCCTGATTGGCGGAGGTGAAAACGCCGGTGCGCAAATTGAAAAGACCGATGAACGCGAGACCTGTCGCCGGATCCTCGAAGAACGTCACATTCGCATCGTTGATCGCGGCAGGGCCATCCACCAGCGGCGCGCCGACGGCCTGTGTGTAGGCGACACCGTTCTGCTGACCGATCTCGATGCGCCCAAAAGGTGATTGCACATAGAGATAGGCGAGCTCGAAAACGTCGTTGCCGTAGTTGTCGCCGGAATGATCGTCATGCCAGGCAAGGATCGACCCCTTGGCACCGACTTCCCAACCATCGGGAAAGCCGCGTGACAGGCTCGGTGTGAAGACGGCAAAAGCCTGCACGCCGGTTTGGTCGATGCCGCCGTCCTGATGGCTGGCAAAGACCGCGCCCGAGAGGTTCGCGCCGAGGCTCGCGGTCCAGTCGCCAAGCTGAGTACGCGGCTGCTCGATCGCCCAGCCGTCCAGGGCACCGGCATGGGCCGAAGCGGCCAGTGCGCCCGCCAGAACCGGCGCCAGGATGACGGCTCGCCTTAAACTCATGCAACGATCCCCCGGTAGCCTTTAAGTGCCTATAACCAAAGCCGAACCCCGCGCCAGAGGTCGGACCGTCAAAGTTGCACGGCTCAAATCGGGCCAGTATAAGCGCCCGGGGTCCAGATGGCCGTCGGCCACCATAAAGGTTTGAAATGATTATGCGTGTTCCAGCCGTCCTTCTCTGCGCCCTGCTGCTCGCATCCTGCGGGTCGTCGTCCGACGATGCCGATATGACCGACACGAGCACGGGCTCTACGGCGATCTCCGGGGGCCGCGCGATGGGCGTGAACTCCTATCTGTGGCACGCCACGCTCGACACCCTGTCCTTCATGCCGCTGCAATCGGCCGATCCGTTCGGCGGCGTGGTCATCACCGATTGGTATTCGGATGCCTCCAATCCCAATGAGCGGATGCGCGTGACGATCTACATCCTCGATCGCCGCCTGCGCGCCGACGGCATCAAGATCTCCGTCTTCCGCCAGACACGCTCCGCGGACGGATGGGTCGATGCGCAAGTCAATCCGGACACCGCCAACAAGCTCGAAGACGCGATCCTGGTTCGGGCGCGCGAGCTTCGACTTGCGACCAAGCCTAGCGATTAATTCATCCACGCTGTAAGCCTTTTGCGCGCCGCCGGCTTCAGCGAGAGCGACGGCGGCGCGAGAGGGATTTACGCATGGCGCGCTACAACGCCAAGGAATCGGAACAGCACTGGCAGCGGGAATGGGATTCCCGCCAGAGCTTTGCCGCATCCAACGATTCCACCAAGCCCAAAGCCTATGTGCTGGAGATGTTTCCCTATCCATCGGGACGCATCCACATGGGTCACGTCCGCAACTACACTATGGGCGACGTCATCGCGCGCTTCCGCAAGGCGCAAGGCTACAACGTGCTGCATCCGATGGGATGGGATGCGTTCGGCCTGCCGGCGGAAAACGCGGCGCGCGACAAGGGCGTGAACCCGCGCGACTGGACGTACGACAACATCGCGGCGATGCGCAAAGAGCTCAAGATGATGGGCCTGGCCATCGA
This sequence comes from Rhizomicrobium sp., assembly GCA_051952735.1. Lineage (GTDB taxonomy): Bacteria > Pseudomonadota > Alphaproteobacteria > Micropepsales > Micropepsaceae > Rhizomicrobium. The sequence continues at coordinate 1,905 of JBQCJO010000043.1, read as the reverse complement.
CTGGTCCCGCGAGTTCGCAACCTGCGATCCAGAATATTACGCGCAGCAGCAGAAGCTGTTTGTGGAATTTTTCAAAGCCGGTCTCGTCTATCGCGCCGAAGCGGATGTGAACTGGGATCCTGTCGATCACACCGTGCTCGCCAATGAACAGGTGATCGACGGCAAGGGCTGGCGCTCGGGCGCGCCGGTGGAGCGCAAGAAGCTCTCGCAATGGTTCTTCAAGATCACCGCCTACAGCGACGACCTGCTGAGTGCGCTCGACAAGCTGGACCGCTGGCCGGAAAAAGTACGCCTGATGCAGAAGAACTGGATCGGGCGTTCGGAAGGTCTGCGCTTCGCGTTCGATCTTTCCAATGGCGAAAAGGTGGATGTGTTCACCACCCGGCCGGACACCTTGTTCGGCGCGAGCTTCGTCGCCATCTCGCCGGATCATCCGCTCGCCGCAGAGATTGCGAAGGCAAATCCAAAAGCCGCGGCGTTCATCGAGGAATGCCATCGTACCGGCACCTCTGAAGCCGCCATCGAGACGGCGGAGAAGCTGGGCCTCGACACCGGCATCACGGCGACGCATCCGTTCGATCCGAACTGGAAGCTGCCGGTCTTGATCGCGAACTTCGTGCTGATGGGCTACGGCACGGGCGCGATTTTCGGCTGTCCGGCGCATGACCAGCGCGATCTCGACTTCGCGAACAAATACAAACTGCCGGTTCTGCCGGTCGTCATTCCCGAAGGCGAAGATCCGAAAACCTTCAAGGTCGGCAAAGACGCTTATGTCGGCCCAGGCAAGCTGGCGAATTCGCGCTTCCTGGACGGACTGGATGTCGATACCGCCAAAGCCGAAGCGATCGATCGCATCGAGAAAGCCGGACGCGGCACGCGCACAGTGAATTATCGCCTGCGCGACTGGCTGGTGTCGCGCCAGCGGCCGTGGGGCTGCCCCATTCCGATGATCCGCTGCGAGAAGTGCGGTTACGTTCCGGTGCCGGAAGATCAGTTGCCGGTGAAGCTGCCGGACGAGATCAAATTCGAAGGCGCGGGCAATCCGCTGGCATCGCATCCGACATGGAAGCATACGAAATGCCCGCAATGCGGCGGCAAGGCAGAGCGCGAAACGGACACCTGCGATACCTTCGTGGACTCGTCCTGGTATTTCGCGCGCTTCACAGACCCGAAGAGCGCAAAGCCGGTGAATGCGAAGGCGGCGGATTACTGGCTGCCCGTCGATCAGTATATCGGCGGCATCGAGCATGCGATCCTGCATCTGCTCTATGCCCGCTTCTTCACCCGCGGATTGCACAAGCTGGGCTACACCACGGTCGATGAGCCGTTCGCGGGCCTGTTCACGCAGGGCATGGTCTGTCACGAGACTTACAAAGGCCACAACGGCGATTGGGTGACGCCCGACGAAGTCGAGAAGCGCGACGGCAAGGCGTTCCTGAAAGGCACGAATGTCGAAGTGACGATCGGCTCTTCGGAGAAGATGTCCAAGTCCAAGAAGAATGTGATCGCGCCCGAAACGATCATCGACGTTTATGGCGCGGACACGATCCGCTGGTTCATGCTTTCCGACACGCCGCCGGAGCGCGACATCGAATGGACCGACGAAGGCGCGTCCGGCTGCTGGCGTTTCGTGCAGCGCATCTGGCGTTTGGTCGATGAAGCCGGTGATTTGCCGCCGCCCGGCAGCAAGCCCGGCAATGTCGAAGGCGCATCGCTGGAATTGCGTCGCGCCACGCACAAGGCCATCGCCGCCGTCACCGACGATCTGGAACATCTGCGATTCAATCGCGCGGTGGCGCAAATCTACACGCTGGCCGGAGCCATCGGCGACGCCGATCCGGCTGTGAAGCGCGAGGCGCTGGAAGCACTGGTTCTGCTGTGCGGCCCGATGATGCCGCATCTGGC
>JBQCJO010000042.1:0-4529 GCA_051952735.1 Rhizomicrobium sp. | reverse complement strand
TCAACATTCCATGGGATGCGAGCTCGGGCCTGCAGTCGCAGGATATCTCGCTCAACCTCGGCACGCTCGGCACGTCGAACGGCATCACGCAGTTCGACAGCGACTCGGCGATGCCGTCGTCGCAGGTGGACGGCTCGCTGTTCGGCAGCCTTTCGGGTGTCTCGATCGATCCGGATGGCTTTGTCACGGCGAACTTCTCCAACGGCTTGTCGCAGAAGATCTACAAGCTGCCGGTCGCGACCTTCGCAAACCCGAACGGCCTCACCGCCGTCAACGGCAATGCGTATCAATCGTCGAACAGTTCCGGCACCGCGACGATCAACGAAGCGACGACCGGCGGCGCCGGCGCCATCCAGAGCCAGTCTCTGGAAGGTTCCACTGTCGACCTCGCGACGGAGTTCACGAACCTCATCACCACGCAGCGTGCTTACCAGGCATCGACCCGAATTGTGTCAACGACATCGGAGATGCTCGATCAGCTTCTGCAGATGTCGCATTAACGGATAAGGCCGGTGTTGCGGGCATTCGCAGCATCGGCCTTCCCGAAAAGCGACAATGTAATGCTGAAAGTAGAGAGTCTTTTAACCCTGTGTTTTGGCCGTTTGTTAAAGGCGGAACGGTTACTTTGCGCGTGGGTGATGGAGTTAGAAACGAGATGACGATGGGAGATGACCGCAAGGGACGTGTGAGTTACGTCATCGGGCCGGACGGCAGCCCGCTGACGCTCGCCGACCTTCCGCCTCCAGGTACCAAGCGTTGGGTGATCCGCCGCAAGGCCGAGGTCGTTGCTGCTGTACGCGGCGGACTTCTCAGCCTCGACGATGCATGCCGCCGCTACACGCTGACGGTCGAAGAGTTTCTCGCGTGGCAACGCGCGATCGACCGCCATGGTCTGGCGGGCCTGCGCGCCACGCGCGTGCAGCAGTACCGGAACTAGTTAGCGAAGTGTAAATCCGCCGGCGAATGCGAACGGAAAAAGATTCCGTGCGCATTCGCATGTGCATTCAGCGTTAAGTCCACCTTTACCAAGCGCGCGGCAATGTTTGCCTACCGGGCGCGCTCTTCATCTGCGCGCTCCGAGCGGAGGGGCGAGCATTGCCGGAATTTCTCAAAGGTAACGGACCAGCGCGGTTCGGCGTCATGGCCGGCGTCGCCGCCGTTCTCACCGTATTCTTTCTATATGTCGCCGGCGTGATCTCCGAGCCGCCGAAAACCATTCTCTATTCCGGTCTGGATCCGCGCGCCGCAGCGCAAGTGACGGCGAAGCTCGACGCGATGAACGTCAAATACGACGCCAAGGGCGACGGCGGCACCATTCTCGTTCCGGCCGATCAGGTCGTGAAACTGCGCATGGAGCTGGCATCGGAGAACCTCCCCGCCGCCGGCACCGGCTACGAGATCTTCGACAAGTCCGACTCCTTCGGCACCACCGCGTTCGTCCAGAACATCAACCGGCTGCGCGCGCTGGAAGGCGAGCTCGCCCGCTCCATCGAGACCATCGACGGCATCGACACCGTGCGCGTGCACCTCGTCATCCCCGAGCGCCAGCTTTTCAGCCATGAAGACCAGACCCCCAGCGCCTCCGTCGTGCTGCGCACGCAAGGCACGATGGATCGCGGCCAGGTCGCGGCCATCCAGCATCTTGTCGCCGCCGCAGTGGCGGGGCTGATGCCCAACCGCGTGGCGATCGTGGATGATCACGGAACGCTGCTCGCGGGCGGGGACGAGAAAAGCGGCGCCGACGCGACCGCGGTCGAGCAGGAACAGCACACCACCGATCTCGAAGACCGCTTGCGCCAGCGCATCGAATCCATTGTCGCCAGCGTCGTGGGCCCGGGCCATGTCCGCGTCCAGGTCGCCGCCGACATGAACTACGACCACACGCAGACGACCAGCGAGACCTTCGATCCCGACTCCAAGGTCGTGCGCTCGACGCAGACGGTGGAACAGAACGCCAGCGACTCCAACGCACAGAACGGCGGCGCCGTCTCCGTCGCCAATTCTCTTCCCAACGCCCAGCAAAGCGGCGGCGACAACACCAAATCGACGAGCGGCCGCACCGAAGAGACGACCAATTACGAGATTTCCAAGACCACCAAGACCAGCGTCGTCGATGCGGGCACCGTGAAGCGTCTTTCCGTCGCTGTGGCCGTGGACGGCACGACTAAGACCGACGCCGGCGGCAAGGACAGCTACACCGCACGCACGCCGCAGGAAATGAGCCAGATTGATGCGCTGGTGAAATCGGCCATCGGTTACGACAAAACCCGCGGCGACGATGTGAAGGTCGTGAACATGCCGTTCGCGCATCTGGAAGTCGCCGAAGCGACGCCTGCCCCGCAACCGCTGCTCGGCCTCGACAGCGCTTACTGGTTCAAGATCATCGAAGCGGGCATTCTTTCGCTCACCGCGCTTCTCATCGGCCTCTTTGTCGTGCGTCCGCTGATCGGCCGCATGTTCGGGCCGCAGACCGCAGGCGCCGCGCAAGCGCTCTTCGCGCAGCCGATCGCCGGCCAGTTGGCCGCACCGGCCGATGGCCAGGCGATCGCAGTCGGCGGCGCGCAAGCGGCGCTGCCCCCGCCCAAGGAAAGCATGATCGACATCCAGCGCATCGAAGGACAGGTGCGCGATTCCTCGATCAAGAAAGTCGGCGAAGTCGTGGGCACGCATCCTGAAGAAGCACTCGCGATCATCCGCACCTGGCTCCACGAACCGGCGTAAGAAAACATGTCCCGCGCGAAACCACCCACCAAGGAAGATGTCCGCCAGCTCTCCGGCGCCGAGCGTTCGGCGATCGTGATGCTCGCGCTGGGCGAAGAGCATTCCGCCAGGCTGTGGCAGATGATGGACGAAGACGAGGTCAAGGAGATCTCGCAAGTCATGTCCACGCTGGGCTCGATCTCCTCGACCCTCGTCGAGAAGCTGCTCGTGGATTTCGTCTCGCAGATGTCCGGCACCGGCTCCCTGCTCGGCTCCTATGAAGCGACCGAGCGGCTGATCGCCAAGTTCATGCCGGAAGACAAAGTCTCGCAGATCATGGAGGAAATCCGTGGTCCTGCCGGCCGCACGATGTGGGACAAGCTCGCCAACGTGAACGAGACGGTTCTGGCGAACTATCTGAAGAACGAATATCCGCAGACCGTTTCGGTCGTGCTCTCCAAGATCAAGCCGGAACACGCCGCCCGCGTGCTGGGCGCGCTGCCCGAGGAATTCGCGCTCGAAGTCGTTCAGCGCATGCTGCGCATGGAGAGCGTGCAGAAGGACATTCTCGACAAGGTCGAGAAGACGCTGCGCGTGGAGTTCATGTCCAACCTCGCCCGCACGGCCAAGCGCGACAGCCACGAGCACATGGCCGAAATCTTCAACAATTTCGACCGCCAGACCGAATCCCGCTTCATCGTCGCGCTGGAAGAAAGAAGCCGCGACAGCGCCGAGCGCATCAAGGCGCTGATGTTCACCTTCGAGGATCTGGGCAAGCTCGATCCCGGCTCGATCCAGACGCTCTTGCGCCATGTCGAGAAGGACAAGCTCGGCCTCGCGCTCAAGGGCGCCACCGACACGCTGCGCGACACCTTCTTCTCCAACATGAGCGAGCGCGCCGGAAAGATCCTGCGCGAAGACATGGAAGCGATGGGTCCGGTCCGCCTCAAGGATGTCGATGAAGCGCAGATGCGCATGGTCAATGTCGCCAAGGACCTCGCCAACAAGGGCGAGATCATGATCGCGAACAAGGCCGGCGAAGACGAGCTGATCTACTGATGACAAGCTCGAACAAATACACCTTCGACGTGGAGTTCCGCCCGGAAGGCGATCTGATCTCCAATGCCGCGCGCGCGCGTCAGAAGAAAGCCTACACGCATGACGAGATCGATCAGCTTTGCGCCCGCGCCCGCGAGCAGGGCATGAAAGCCGGTCAGGTTCGCGCGCAGGAAGCCATTGCCGCAAGCGCCCAGGACGCCGTCACCGCGCTGCGCAACGTGCTGTCGCGCACCTCGCAGGATATCGAGCAGGTTCGCGCCGAAGCCGCGGAGATCGCGCTCACCGCCGCGAAAAAGCTGGCGCGCGCCGCCCTCTCTTCTCTTCCCCAGGCCGAAATCGAAACGGCGCTGCGCGACGCCATGCATCAGGCGCTGGGCGAACCGCGCATCGTGCTGCGCACCGCCCCCAGCGTTGCCGAGGCCATTTCCGCGCGCCTGAACGACATCGCGCATGACGAAGGCTTCGACGGCCGCGTGCAGATTTCCGGCGATCCCACGCTGAAAGGCAGCGACTGCCGCATCGAATGGCGCGGCGGCGGCGCGGAACGCAGCGAACAGACCATCGAGAACACTTTGCAGGAACTCATCGCACGCCATTTTGCAGACGGCGCGCGCAGTCATACGACGGAGGAATAACAGATGACCGGCAACGACGACGTCGAGCTGCCCGATCTGGCGCAGGAAGATCCCAACGCCAACGCCCCTGCCCTGTTGCAGGGCGATGCGCCGTCCGAAGCGGACATCAAGCGCGCGGCCACCGATCTGGAAGCG
>JBQCJO010000041.1:0-2097 GCA_051952735.1 Rhizomicrobium sp. | reverse complement strand
AAATTGCTGAAAGACACTGACGGCCTGACCGAGAAAGCCGGTCTAGCGCACGAGCTGCACCGCACCGTCGGCCGCGGCAACGAAATGGGCGAACGTCTCGCCCGCATGCGGAAGTAACACCTCCGTTGTCATGGCCCGCGAATGCGGGCCATCCAGCTGACATCGGAAAACTGCGGCAGAAGGAGCGCCGCTTAAATTTCAAAACCGGAGTTTGTGCCCAACTGGATGGCCCACACTCCGGTGGGCCATGACAAGTTTGGATTTGGATAGAGCGATATGACCCACCAGATACTTTTGACCCCCGGTGACGGCATCGGGCCCGAGGTCATCGAACAGACGCAGCGCGTCCTCGGCTGGTTCTCCAAGAACCGCAATTTCGCGTTCCACACCGAAAGCGCCGCGATCGGCGGCATCGCGTTCGAAACACTCGGCACGCCGGAGCCGGATGAGACGATCGCCAAAGCGAAGAAGGCGGATGCGGTTCTCTTCGGCGCCGTCGGCGGGCCGAAGTGGGACAAGCTGCCGTTCGCGCAGAAACCGGAACGCGGGTTGCTACGGCTGCGCAAGGACCTCGAACTGTTCGCGAACCTACGCCCGGCGCTGTGTTTCGATGCGCTGAAAGATGCGTCGTCGCTGAAGCCGGAGATCGTGTCCGGTCTCGACATCCTGATCGTGCGCGAGCTGACGGGCGGCGTCTATTTCGGCGAGCCGAAGGAAACCACCACGCTGCCGGATGGCCAGAAGCGCGCGGTGGACACGCAGGTCTATACGACGAAGGAAATCGAGCGCATCGCGCGCGTGGCGTTCGAGCTTGCGGGCGTGCGCTCAAAGCGTGTGGCTTCCGCCGAGAAATCCAACGTGATGGTCACCGGCGTGCTATGGCGCGAAGTGGTGAGCAAAATTCACAAGGACGAGTTCCCGGACATCGAACTCAGCCATGTGCTGGCCGACAACTGCGCCATGCAGCTTGTCCGCAACCCCAAGCAATACGACGTGATCGTCACCGACAATCTGTTTGGCGATGTGCTGTCGGATGAAGCAGCCCAACTCACCGGCTCCATCGGCATGCTGCCGAGCGCGTCGCTGGGCGCGAAACAGGCGAACGGCAAGCAGGCCGCGCTCTACGAGCCGATCCACGGCAGCGCGCCGGACATCGCGGGCAAGGGCCTCGCCAATCCCATCGCCTGCATTCTCTCTTTCGCGATGTGCCTGCGCTATTCCTTCGGCCGCATCGAGGATGCGCAACTGGTCGAGCGCGCGGTAGACCGCGTGCTCGCGGAAGGCTTCCGCACCGCGGACATCATGCAGCCGGGCATGACCAAGGTCGGAACCGCGCAGATGACGGACGCGGTCCTGAAGGCGCTGGACAAGCTGGCCGTTTGATTCCGCTTTTTCCGGCGAAAAGTGGTATATCGGATGCGTCTTAAACGCGGCCCGACATGCGCCTCACCCTGCACACCGATTTCGCCCTGCGCCTGCTGATGCTGCTGGCGCTGGAGCCGGACACGCTGCACACCATCGAAGAAGTGGCGACGCGATACCGCATCTCGAAGAACCATCTGATGAAGGTGGCGCAGACGCTGTCGCAGGAAGGTTTCATCGAAAGCGTGCGCGGCCGCAACGGCGGTCTCAGGCTCGCCAAGCCGGCCGAGCGCATCAATGTCGGCCAGGTCGTGCGCACCACCGAGGACGGCATGAACCTCGTGGAATGTTTCTCGCGGGAGACGAACACCTGCGTGGTGGCGGGCGCGTGCGGCTTGCGCGGGCCGCTGGATGAGGCACTCGCGGCGTTTATGGCGGTGCTGAACAAATATTCGCTGGCAGATCTTGTCGCCAATCCCGCCACTTACCGGCGGATGGAGCGCTTGCTCTCCGTCGCCCGCTAATCCGTCAAATCGCCGCATCGGGCAAAAAGTAGCATTGCAAATGCCTCTTTAAGGCATAAAACAGGTATGGAAAATACTTGTTTTAGCGGCCATGACCTTCGTCGTCACCGATGCCTGCATCAAGTGCAAGTACATGGACTGCGTGGAGGTCTGCCCGGTCGATTGCTTCTACGAAGGCGAGAACATGCTCGTCATCGATCCGGACGTCTGC
>JBQCJO010000040.1:0-2193 GCA_051952735.1 Rhizomicrobium sp. | reverse complement strand
CGTTGTCCCTGGAATACCGAACTCCGGCGTGTTCGTCTTGCCGAACAGCACCACGCCGGAAGCGCGATAACGCTTCGTCAGCTCCGCATCGTGATCGGTGACGTTGTTGCGCAGATAGTGCGAACCGTTCGTCATCGGCCAGCCGGCGACCGCCATGCTGATGTCTTTGATGAGGAATGGCACGCCCTTGAACGGCCCATCCGGCAGCTTGCTGTCGGCCACCTTCTTCGCTTCGTCATAGGCCTTGTAGACGACAGCGTTCACTTTCGGATTGTGCCGCTCCACCCGTGCAATGGCTTCGTCGAGCAGCTCGCGCGGCGAAACTTCCTTCTTGCGGACGAGATGTGCGAGGCCGGTTGCGTCGTATCGGTCGTATTCCGCGAATGCCATGGCGGGTTCCTCAGAGTTGCGGGCGCTTGTCGAACCAGGGTTGCGCCTGTTCGATTTGCGCTGCCAGTTGCAGAAGCGTCATCTCGTCGCCGTTGCGCGCCACAAACTGCACACCGATCGGCAGATTGTCGGCGTTCCAGTGCAGCGGCAGATTGATCGCCGGTTGCCCGGTTCCGTTCTGGGTCGCGGTGAACGGCACATAGCCGACAAGCGGCGCGAACGCCGTCTCCACCACGGGCTCGTCGATATTGATCGTGCCGATCTTGAGTGGCGGCTGCGCCAGGGTTGGAGTGAGCAGAAGATCGTATTGCTCGTGGAATTTCCCCATCAGGCGGGCTATGCGGAAGAGTGTCTGCTGCGCCCAGATCTGCTGGACCGCCGGGATCGACATGCCGCGCTCGTAAAGCGCCATGGTGATGCCTTCGATATTGTCGAGCGAAGGTTTCTGCCCGGTGAGGCGCGACAAGCTCTCCACGCCGAAGGCTGTCGCGGTCGCCCACAGCGTCATGAACGCAAGCGTCATCTCCTCGCTGTTCACCGGTGGCGTCGCTTCCTCAACGCTGTGTCCAAGCGCGGCGCACAAATCTGCGGCCTTTCTCACCGCGGCTGTCACATCCGGATGGAACGGCGTGCCGCGATAGTCGCTGAAGGCAACAGCAATCCGTTGCCGCTTCGGCGGAGTCTTGATCCCTTCGAGGTACGAACCCTGCGGCGCGGGCGCGAAATAAGGATCGCTGAAGTCCGGCGCGCAGGAGAGATCGAGCATCGCCGCCGTGTCGCGTACGCTGCGCGTCACACAATTGTCGACGCTCAAACCCGATGTCGAATCCGCGGCGTCCGGGCCTTGCGTGATACGCCCGCGCGAGACCTTTAGCCCTACAAGGCCACAGCAGGATGCGGGAATGCGGATCGAGCCACCGCCATCGGTGGCATGCGCCAGCGGTACAATCCCGGCTGCAACAGACGCCGCCGAACCGCCGGACGATCCGCCTGGCGTGTGGTTTGTATTCCACGGGTTGCGCGCAGGCCCATACAGCTTGGATTCTGAAATCGGCAGGATGCCGAACTCCGGCACATTGGTTTTGCCCAACGGAATAAGCCCGGCGCCGCGATAACGCGTGACCAGTGTGGCGTCGTGATCGGCGGGAATGGGCGGAACCATCCGCGATCCGCTGCGCGTCGGCATGCCCACGGCACCGGCGCGCATGTCCTTGAGCAGCATTGGCACGCCGCTAAACGGTCCGTCGGACACGCTTTTTTTCGCAGTATCGCGGGCCGCATCGAAGGCTTCGAAGACGATGGCGTTGAGTTTGGGATTGTGCTGCTCTGCACGCGCGATCGCTTCGTGGATCAGTTCCAGAGCGGAAATCTTCTTCTGCTTTACGAGTTCGCCCAGTCCGAGCCCGTCATATTTTTCATATTCGGCAAACGCCATGCTTTAGACCTTTATGCTGTCGTAGCGATGCGCCCACGGGGCGGCTTTCTCGATGGAGGCCGCCAATCTCAGCAGACCTTCTTCGTCGCCGAAGCGTCCGACGAACTGCACGCCGATGGGCAGGTTCTCCTTGTTCCAATAGAGCGGCAGATTGATCGCCGGCTGGCCGGTGGCGTTCTGCATCGCGGTGAAGGGCACATAATCGATCTGCGCGCCGAAGGATTTCGAAACGTCGCGCTCATCCATGTCGAAGAAGCCGAGCTTCACGGGCGGTGCACCCAAGGTCGGCGAAATCCACATGTCGTATTTCTCGTGGAAGCGCGCAGCCACGCGGCCCGCCATCTGCAACTGCGCTTTCGCGCCGATAA
>JBQCJO010000039.1:0-2905 GCA_051952735.1 Rhizomicrobium sp. | reverse complement strand
CCAAGTTCAACATCCGCGCCTTCCACGACACCGTGCTGCAGTTAGGCTCGGTGCCGATGCCCGTTCTGGAAGCCCGCATCGACAAATTCATCGCCGATGGCGGCAAAGGCCCCTATCCCGATCTGGAATAGTCGCCCGGTCTGTGCCTCAATCTCGGAAACGAAAATCCGAGATTGAGGAAACGACACGATGGCGATCGATTTTGAAATTCCGGCGGAGGCCAAAGCCATCCGCGCGAAAGTCCGGCAGTGGGTCGAAGACGAATGCCGTCCCGCCGAGAAGAAACTTCTTGAAGGCGCGGACTACAAGACCACGCTCGCGGAGCTGCGCAAGAAGGCGCGCGCGCAAGGCCTGTGGTGCCCGTTCATCCCGAAGGAATATGGCGGCATGGGCCTCGGCCCGCTCGCCAACGCGCTGGTGCAGATGGAGTTGGGCGAAAGCTATCTCGGCGCGCTGTCGATGAACACGCAGGGTCCGGACGACGCGACCATGCTTACCCTGCTGCAGAACGGCACGGAGTATCAGAAAGAGAAATTTCTCAAGCCGCTTCTGAACGGCGAAAAGCGCATCTGCTATTCGATGACGGAGAAAGCCGCGGGCGCCGACGCCACCGGCATGCAGACGCGCGCAGAGAAGAAGGGCAACGACGCCTACATCCTGAACGGCGAGAAATGGTTCTCATCGGCTGCCAGCGTCGCCGACGTCGCGCTCGTCATGGCGAAGACCGATCCGAACGCGCCACGTCATCAGCAGTTCTCCACCTTCCTCGTGGAGCTGCCGAACCCCGGCTATAGGATCAAGCGCAACATCCCGACCATGGCGCTGGAAGGACCGCTGTCGCACATCCTTGGTGGCGGCCACGCCGAAATCGAGATCAAGGATCTCGAAGTGCCGGCCGAGAATATCCTGGGCGGCGAGGGCAAGGGCTTTAGCATGGGCCAGCATCGCCTGGCGTATGGGCGCCTGCGCCACGGCATGCACAATGTCTCCATGGCGCAGCGCGCGCTCGATCTGGCCGTCGCGCACATCACGCAACGCACGACCTTCGGCAAGAAGCTGGATGAGCGCCAGGCGGTGCAGTTCATGCTCGCCGAATGCGCGACGCAGATCTACATCGCGCGCCTGATGATCCTGCACATCGCCTACAAGGCGGAGAAGGGCATGGACCTGCGCAACGAGAACGGCATTGCGAAGGTCTATCTCGCCAACATGGTGCACAAGGTGGTGGACACCGCGATCCAGCTTCACGGCGCGCTCGGCTACAGCCGCGATACGCCGCTGGCTGCGTGGTACACGCATATCCGCTCGCAGCGTCTGGTCGATGGCCCCGATGAAGTCCACAAATGGACGACGGGCCGCAACGTGATCAAGGCGTTCAAGGAAAACGGCACCACGGCCGCAGCGTGCGGTGGGGATTTGCTGTAACGCTTAAACCAAAATTGTCATCGCCCGCTTCATGCGGGCGACCCAATTTTTCTTTTCGAAGAAAATGGATCCCCCGGACAAGCCGGGGGATGACAAGTTGGGAGTTACGCTCTCGCCGGCAGCACGCGCGGATTGCGCAGCAGCGCGGCGCTGATCAACGCGATCAAAACACCCACCGGGAAGATTTCGATAAACGTCATGCCCATGCGCATGATGGGGTTCGCATATTCCGCCTTCATCTCGTTGAGCTGCGCGATCTCCGCCTGGAGCGCCGCGCCGCTTACGCCTGCCGCTTTCTTCTGCGCCAGGATGGCCGCGGTGTAGTTGTCCATGAAGGTGTAGTGCGTGAAGAACAGATAGGCCTCCCACACCAGCACATAGATGATGCCCGCCACGATCGCGATCATCAGCCCCAGCCCCAACGCGGGCAGGAATTTGATGACGCCGCCCCGTTCGTTGTCGCGATAGCGCTTCACCCCGAACAGGATCATGGACAGCGCCACGATCATGATGAGATAGCCCAGCCACACCGACCCATGCGCGTTGGGCAGCAGGAAGGTGAGCATGATGCCGGTGATGGTGATCAGGCCCGAGATCGAGCCGAAGATGAGTGCGGTTCTGGTCATGTGTGTGCCCCGATTTGCCCGCCCAGAAGAGCAGGTCGCGGCCCCGCGCGGTATCGCCCAAAAGGGTGAAACGGCGGATTTCCGCCCTTCGGCTTAAGGGATCAGCCCCAATTCCTTCGCCTTCTGCACCGCCTGTGTCCGCCGCTGGGCCTCCAGCTTCTCGAACAGCTTGAGCACATGGCTCTTCACCGTGTTGGGCGAGATGTCGAGGCTGCGGGCGATCTCCTTGTTGGACTGCCCGCCCGCCAGCAATTCCAGCACCGCAAATTCCCGGTCCGTCACGCCCAGCGATTTCAACGCCGCATCGTTGCGCGCAAAGGCGGGCGAGACTGTGCGCGGCGTCAGCCGGTACCCCGCCCAAATCCCCAGCGCCGTGAACCCCAGCGCGATCAGCCCGATGTAGAACTCGCCCGCGAACACCTTGGTGACATAAGCATATTGCAGCCAGTCCAGCGCGAACGCGCCCGCCGCCAACGCCACGCCGTAAAGGACGATGGATTTCCACATGCCGGGAAGATTGTCTAAAAATACGCATCCGCACCAGCCCGCACGGCAGGCACGGTAAAGGGACTGGCCGCCGATGACCGCGTTCGATTATCTCTCCGTTCTTCTCTCCATCGTGCTGGGTCTGTCGATCACGCAGCTCCTTGGCGGGTTCGCAGGCATGGTGCGTTATCGCGCGCGCACTGTGTTCTATTGGCCGCTGCCGCTGCAGATGCTGGCGCTCTTCCTGATCAACGTGCAGAGCTGGTGGGCGATGTTCGGCATGCGCCACTTGCGGGACTGGACGTTCTTCGGCTTCTTCATCGTGCTGTTGCAGGTGACGTTCACCTATCTGATGTCCGCCACCATCA
>JBQCJO010000038.1:0-2846 GCA_051952735.1 Rhizomicrobium sp. | reverse complement strand
GCACCTTTCTTTTCCAGCCGTTCAACATCCCGTCGGCGTCGATGGAAGGCACGTTGCTGATCGGCGATTATCTCTTCGTGGAGAAATTCTCCTACGGCTATAGCCGCTATTCGTTTCCGTTCGGGCTTGGGCCGTTCTCCGGCCGTGTCTTCGGCTCGCAGCCGACGCGTGGCGATGTGGTGGTGTTCAAATATCCGCGCGACACATCCACCGATTTCATCAAGCGCGTGATCGGTCTGCCGGGCGACCACATCCAGATGAACAACGACCGGCTCTACATCAACGACAAGGTCGTGCCGCGCGTGCGCGTTGCCGACTACACCGAGACGGTGGACGGCATCGTCTACCATGTGCCGCAATACAAAGAGACGCTGCCGAACGGGAAGTCCTATCTCACACTGGACCGGTACTCGGACGGGCCGGCCGATAACACCGATGTCTTCGTGGTGCCCGCCGGTCATTACTTCATGATGGGCGATAACCGGGACAATTCCGACGACAGCCGCGGCTCCGTGGGCTTTGTTCCCGCCGAGAACCTTGTCGGCAAGGCGGAAATCCGCTTCTTCTCCACGGATGGCAGCGCGCATATCTGGGAATTCTGGAAATGGCCGTGGGCAGTCCGCTATGAGCGGCTCTTCACGATCATCGACTGACGCCTTGCACGATCTCGAAACGCGCCTCGGCCACAGCTTCAAGAACAAGGACCTGCTCACGCGCGCGCTGACGCATGCGAGCGCGAGCAGCAGCGTGTCCAACGAACGGTTGGAATTCCTGGGAGATCGCGTGCTGGGGCTGGTGATCGCCGAGCAGCTTCACCATCGCTTCCCGGAAGATCCCGAAGGCATCATGGCGCTGAAGCTCAATGCGCTGGTGCGAAGCGAAGCCTGCGCGCGCGCGGCGGAAAAGATCGGGCTGGGCGAATTCCTGATCCTCGCCAATTCGGAAGTCGTCAGCGGTGGGCGCAAGAAATCCGCGATCCTCGCGGGCGCCTGCGAAGCGGTGATCGCGGCGCTGTATCTGGACGGCGGCTTCGACGTCGCGCGCGATTTCATCCTCGCCAACTGGGAAGAACAGTTCGCAGGGCTCGGCCGCGACATGCGCGACGCCAAGACCGCACTGCAGGAATGGGCGCAGGCGAGGAAGGGCGGTGCCGCGCCGGTGTATAAGCTCGTGAAGCGCGAAGGCCCAGACCATGCGCCGCGCTTCGTGGTAGAGGCCAGCGTTGCGGGACAAGAGCCCGTGACAGGTGAAGGCAGTTCCAAGCGCGAAGCGGAACAGTCCGCGGCGCGTGCGATGCTCGCAAAACTGGATGTGAAGTGACGGACGGAAAACAACATTGCGGCTTCGCGGCCATTATCGGCGCGCCGAACGCGGGCAAGTCCACGCTGGTGAACGCGCTGGTCGGATCGAAAGTCTCCATCGTCACGCAGAAGGTGCAGACCACACGCATGCCGGTGCGCGGCGTGGCGATGCGCGGCGACACGCAGATCGTGTTCGTGGATACCCCGGGCATCTTCAAGCCGAAACGCCGGCTGGACCGCGCCATGGTGAATTCCGCCTGGGCCGGCGCGGGCGATGCGGACGCGGTGATCCTGATCGTGGACGCGCAAGACCTTGCCGCCGATCCCAAGGGCATCTCCGCGCGCGACACGGACTCGATCATCGAAGGCCTGCGGAAAGCGGAGCGCAAGGCCGCGCTGGTCATCAACAAGATCGACGGCATGAAGCGCACCGATCTTTTGCCGCTGGTGGACAAGCTCAGCAGCGAAGGCATCTTCGAGCAGGTGTTCCTGATTTCCGCGCTGAAGGGCGAAGCGGTGAACGACGTGGCCGATTGGGTCGCGGCGAAGATGCCGGCAGGCCCGTGGCTTTATCCGGCCGATCAGGCCGCCGACATTCCCTCACGCCTGCTGGCGGCGGAGATCACGCGCGAGAAAATCTATCTGCGCCTGCATGATGAGCTTCCCTATGCGACGGCGGTGGAAACCGAGAAGTGGGAAGAGCGCAAGGATGGCTCCGCGCGCATCGAGCAGACCATCTTTGTGCAGCGCGAAGGGCAGAAGGCGATCGTGCTGGGCAAGGGCGGTGCGACGATCAAGAAGATCGGCGAACTGGCGCGCACCGAGATGGAAGAAATCTTCGGTCATCGCGTGCACCTGTTCCTGTTCGTGAAGGTGAGCGAGAACTGGGCGGAAGACCGCGCGCATTATGCGTCGCTGGGGTTGGAATATCCGAAAGAAGAAAAATAATAAGCTCTGCAACTTCCAAATGTGTCATGGCCCGCCGGAGTGCGGGCCACCCAGTTGAAAGTGGCAGTCTGTTACCGATCAGAGCGCCGGCGCACTTTTTGTGAGATGAAGGAAGATGTCACCTGGGTGGCCCGCTTTTGCGGGCCATGACAACTGTTTTTTGTTTCTAGTCCGTGATGTCGCGCGCCTGCGCCTTCTTGCTGCGCTTGTCGTAAAGGCAGAGCCAGCGCCCCGGTACGCCACCTTCCTTGCCTTTGAATATCAGCGCGTAATACTGGTCGCCATCGCCGCCGATGCCGAGCACGCGGCCGGTGCTGCGTGAGACGCGGGCTTTCGACGAAATGATCTTGATCTGGCGGGCGCATTCGGCATGCGCCGTGCGGTCCAGCGTGTTCCAGGCGCTTTCGGACGAGGCGCGCACGTCGCCGAACATGATCGCCGCGGCAACAACCGCCGCACCCGCCATCAAGATATTTCGCATTGCGCGCGTCCCTTTATGTTAAGCACCCCTGATGCCGCAGATTATGACAGACGAGCCGCGCGATGGAATGGTCTGACGACGCCATTGTGATCGCCGTCCGCGCGCACGGGGAAACC
>JBQCJO010000037.1:0-4578 GCA_051952735.1 Rhizomicrobium sp. | reverse complement strand
GTCAGCTCAGCGATGCCGGCGATGGAGCCGAGCAAGCCGGCCGATTCCATCGGCAGGATGACGAATTTCTGGTTGGGACCATTCGCAAGCTGGCCGAAGGCTTCGACATATTTCTGGCCGAGGAAGTAGTTCAGCGCATTGGTGCTGCCCGACTCCACGGCGTCCGACACAAGCTGCGTGGCTTTCGCTTCGGCGGCGGCGAGACGCTCGCGCGCTTCGGCATCGCGGAATGCGGCTTCCTTGCGGCCTTCGGCTTGCAGGATCGCCGATTGCTTGGCGCCTTCCGCGCGCAATATCGCGCCCTGCTTCTCGCCGTCGGCTTGCGTGACTTCGGCGCGGCGATAGCGTTCGGCCTTCATCTGGCGCGCCATCGCTTCGGTGATGTCCACCGGCGGCGACAGATCCTTGATCTCGATGCGCGTGACCTTCACGCCCCAAGGGCTCGTGGCGTTGTCAACGACGCTGAGCAGACGCTGGTTGATCTCGTCGCGCTTGGACAGCACTTCATCGAGATCCAGCGCGCCGATCACGGTGCGGGCGTTGGTGAGGCAGAGATTGGTGATGGCCGCTTGCAGGTTCGCCACTTCATAGGCTGCCTTTGCGGTGTCGATCACCTGATAGAACGCGATGGCGTCGGAGGTGACGGTGGCGTTGTCACGCGTGATGACGACTTGGCTCGGCACCGGCAACACTTCTTCCATCACCGACAGCTTGCGGCCGATGCGGTCGAAATACGGGACGATGAGATTGAGGCCCGGCTTCAGGACGCGCGTGAAGCGGCCGAAGCGTTCGACGGTCCACTCGCGGCCCTGCGGCACGGATTTGACGCCGGCGAATATGGTGACAAGCGCAAGAAACAGAACCGCAAGGACGAAAAGCGTTGCACCGTCCATCAGTCTCTCCCCAAGTCCCGCGCGAATCCTGCGGGCAATCTGCGCCTGAATAAATGGTGACGCCAAGGTGCCAGGAAAAGACCTCGTGGAACGATTGTTCCGCCTTGGAATTGTCACGATGGGCGATAACCATCGGAATCCGCCGATTTGCGCCGCCTTACCCGGAGAAGATCATGATTCTGCGCCGCTTTTTGCCAGCCCTGCTTGCCGCTTTTGCCGGTCTCGTTTTCGTGGCGCCCGCAACCGCGCAGGACGACCGGCCGCCGCCGCGCGTGGAAGGCCATGAGGGCGACAGCTTCACGCAGAACGAGATCGTGCAGGCCGGCGCCAATTTCTTCGGCGTCACCACCGAGGCGATGGCCAAGGGCGTGCAGAAGGTGTTCTCCGACTACGGCCTGCCGGACGCATACATCACCGGAGATGAAGGCTCGGGCGCCATCGTCGTCGGCCTGCGCTACGGACAAGGCTGGCTCATCCGCAAGGGCGCCGATCCGATCCGCGTCTATTGGCAGGGGCCGAGCGTGGGCTGGGACTTCGGCGGCAACGCGTCGAAGATGTTCGTGCTCATCTATAACCTGCGCGATCCAGACCGGCTGTTTCAGAAATTCCCCGGCGTGGACGGCAGCTTCTATCTCGTCGCCGGCTTGGGCGTGAACTACCTGCGCGCCAACGGCATCACCCTGGCGCCGATGCGCTCCGGCGTTGGCCTGCGCGCCGGCGTGAACGCGGGCTACGTGACGTTCACCCGCCACTCAACGATGAATCCGTTCTGAGGACTCAACCCTCCCCTTGAGGGAGGGTCGATAAAATTCGGAGCGTAGCGAGGAATTTTTCGGGGAGGGGTCAAGGCTCGGAGCTATGACCCCTCCCCGAATTGCATTCGCAATTCGACCCTCCCTCAAGGGAAGGGTTGTTCTTATGCCGTCGCTTCTTCGGTGCGCGTGCCTGCTGGCGCGGGCAGATAGAGCAGCAGCGCGGCGGCGACATAGGTGGATGAGAACGTGCCCACCACGATGCCGAACAGGATCGAGCCGGAGAAGTCGCGCAGCGCAGGCCCGCCGAACAGCGCCAGCGGGATCATAGTGAGCGCGGTGGCGACCGAAACGAGCGTCGTGCGCGTGGCGATCTGATTGGTCGACAGATTGATCAACTCCTTGAGGCCCATGCGCTTGTATTTGCGCCGGTTCTCGCGGATGCGGTCGAACACCACGACGGTGTCGTTGATCGAATAACCCGCCAGCAGCAGCAATGCCGCCACCGAGTTCAGCGTGAAATCCAGATGCAGCACGCTGAAGAAGCCGGCGGTGACGAGCACGTCGTGACCGGTGGCGATCAATGCGCCGACGCCATATTGCCATTCGAAACGGAAGGCGACGTAAACCGAGATGAGCAGAATCGCGAGCACGGTCGCGACGACGCCGTCATGGAAAAGCTCTTCGGAGACTTTCGGGCCGATCACCTGCGCGTTGCGGAAGGTGTAGGCGGAGCCGAGCTTGTCCTTGATCGCCGCAACGGCGGTGTCGCCGCTTTCATTGACATGCGGCTGCACGCGGATGAGGACGCAGGAATTGACCGGCGTATCGCAGGCGCCGCCGCCGAAATACTGGATCTGGAAATCGCTGAAATTGAGGCTTTCCATTTCCGTGCGCACATGGCCGATGTCGACGACTTTGGCGGCCTTCACTTCGAGCAGCACGCCGCCCTTGAAGTCGATGCCCATGTTGAAGCCGTACCAGGCGATGGACGCGACCGTGATCAGCAGCAGCAAGCCGTCGAACGCGAAGGCGACGAAGCGCCATTTGACGAAATCGACATTGGTGGTCTCGGGAATGAAACGCAGAAAAGGCATGGGTCCGGCCCGTCAAAAGCGGGCGCAGCAATAGCGGCAAGGGCGTTTGGCGGCAAGTTTCAGGGGGTTACGGTCCGGACAGGCGTCGGAATCCCGCAGATATCGAGGTTCGGGAAGCCTTCCGGCCGGTGATAGAACTCCGGCGCGGGGCGGCGCTTGCCCTCCAGGAGCTTGGCGAAGGCCGCGCTGTCGGTCCGCATCACCTGATAATGCGGACGGTCCTTCGCGGGCAGGTCCGACGCCAGGGTCATGTGCAGAATGGGATCGCGCTGCGCGACATCGGCGATGACGCCCGAACCCACATCCGGATTCCCGCGATTTAGCTTCTGCAGATATTGCATGCCCGACAGCACCCGGCCGAAGGCGGTGAGATTGCGGTCCAGACGGCGCGGCGCTTCGCCGATGACGATGTAGAACTCAGTCGTCGCCGTATCTTCCGCATTGTCGCGCGCAAAGGCGAAGACGCCGGGACATTGGATCATCCACGCCTTGCCGTCTTTCGGATCGCGGCCGGTGGCGAAGCCGTTCACATAACCCACTTCCGGCGCGACAAGATCGGGATTGCCGAGCGGCGTGAACACCGCGCTTTTGGGCAGCGTCGTGTCGAACTCCGCCTTCATCTGCGGCCACTTCTTCCGGATCTCCGGATTGACCGGCGCATCCGCGGTGGCCGAGGTGTCCTGGTCGGCGCCGCCCTGTGCCACAAAGCCGTCGATCACACGATAGAAGGTGAGCCCATCATAGAAATGCGCGTGCAGCAGCTTGCGCACCCGGGCGGCATGGTTCGGCGCGAATTCCGGCGCCAGTTCCACGGCGACGGTGCCGTACTTCGTTTCGATGAGCGCCAGATTGTCCGGGGAAACGTCGCGCCATGTTTGCACGTCGGGCGCCTCGGCGGGCTTGGGCGCATCGGCGGCGTAAGCGGTGCTTGCCAGCAACGCGACAACTAGCGCGGACAGACGAAACGGCTTCATGGTTGTTCTCCCCCTGACGATTGACAATAAATCAGTATATGGCCGACGCAGCGAACGGTGGGACAGAAGATAAAGGCGCCGTCGGGGCGTTGCCCACGCTGCTGTCCGTCATGTTCATCAATCTCGTCGGCTTCGGTATCGTGGTGCCGTTGCTTCCCTTCTACGCCAAATCCTTCGATGCCGCGCCCTGGCAGATCGCGCTGATCTTCTCAGCCTATGCCATCGGCGCGTTCTTCGGCGAGCCGTTCTGGGGACGGCTGTCGGACCGGGTGGGGCGCAAGCCGCTGCTCGTCAGCACGGTGACGGGCAACTGCCTTTGCTATCTGGCGCTGGCGCTGGCGCCCAATGTGTATGTCGCCTTTCTCGTGCGGCTGCTGGGCGGCATGGCGAGCGGCAACAACTCCGTCATCCAGGGTTACATCGCCGATGTGAGCACGCCGGACCAACGCTCCGGCCGCATGTCGCTGCTCGGCGCGGCTTACAACATCGGCTTCATCGTGGGACCGGCGCTGGGCGGATTGCTGGCGCACCCGTCCGCGGGCCATGCCGGATTTGTTTTGCCGCTGTTTGTTTGCTCGGGACTGTCGGCGATCTGCGCGACGGCGATCTTCCTGTTCGTCCCGGAGAGCCGCGTGCATCGCGAGCATTTCAGCCAAGGCCCAAGCCGCTGGGCCGTTGTCGGCAGCGTGCTCACGCATCCCGCCATCGGACGATTGATGCTGGTGACGTTCCTCGCCGGCTGCGCGTTCAACGGCGTGGAATATGTGTTCGGCCTGTGGACGCAGGCGCGCTTCGGATGGGGACCGCAACAGGTGGGCGGCGCGTTCGCCGTCACCGGCATTGTCGCCGCCATCAACCAGTT